>CALMVH010000331.1:0-7521 GCA_937873165.1 uncultured Rhodospirillales bacterium | reverse complement strand
CCGTTTCTTGCGAAACACCGGCCGACAAGGCTGCGGACCGGATCTCCTGATCAAACTCGGCGAGGTCCTGTGCGGCGGCAAAGCGCGTCAGCGCGAGACACAGGAAGGCGGCGGCGAGGCTGGTTCTGGTTTGCACAAAGCTAGGTTAGCGGGACGAACAGCCAAGGAAAAGATGCTACGCGACGACAGCCTTGATTGTGGCGCGTTTTTTCATTTGAATACGCACCGTGCGGAGGGGTGGCCGAGCGGTTTAAGGCACCGGTCTTGAAAACCGGCGAGGGCGCAAGTTCTCCGTGGGTTCGAATCCGACCCCCTCCGCCACCGAGTTTCCTAATATTTACAATGACTTAGAAGGCCTCGCACTCCGGCGCGGTTCCGCGCGGGTTGGCGGGTGCCTGTCACTAGAGGCGCGGTGATTCCGTGGGTTTCCAGGCGATTTCGCCGGTATGTCTCGAATGGCTTTTTCGGCAGTGCTGAGTGTGTTTGCAACGCATCATCGCATTGGCGCGATCTTGCGTTGCCATCAGATGATCAATAACAAGATGGACGAGCATCGGCACCGGTTCGCGATGGTCATCGGTGCAGGAAGTCAGACGGATCTGGCTGCCGTGAGTGCGGAAGTCTGGTCAGCCCATATCAGGGGAATGGTGATACGATTCGCCAACGTATCGGCATCCAGCCGCTGCGGCTGATAGCCCTCGACGATTGTCTTGACGATGGCCGGACTAAGGAAGGCGAGCCTCACGAGGCGCAGAATGTAACGGGCAGAGACGCCTTCGATCTTCGCCACATCGTCGACGCCTATGCCGTCTGCCAGCATCTGCTGAAACCAGCGATGCCCGCGCGCGACAGTTTTCACCAGTGTCGGATCGACCGCTGCTGAAACTTTACCGTGCCGCTCGTGGACCAGGCGCATCTCGATGCCGCGGCGCGCGATCGTGACCGGAAGCTCGTGAACGAGAACCGGCACACTGGGAACCAGGCTTGCGAGATTGACATGCAGGGTAAGGCCTGTTGCGGTCAAGGTGATGAGATCGATGAGACCGTAGCGGTCGCCGGCAGTCTGATCCCGGCTCCTATGCTGCACCGCAGCGATGAACGGGGCCAGCTCCGCAAGCGGTTGGTCTGCGTTGCGCCAGGCTTGGGTCAGCATTGACGTATCGCGCAGAAAAGTCTCGAGCGAGCCGAGGACCAGCGTCTCGAGCGAAGGTGCCGGGATGCGCCAGCCGCGCCTGGCCTCGTCCTTGGCCTTGCGGATCAGGAAGGCCGAGATGTAGTAGCGGTACTTCCGTCCCTTCTTCAGGGCATGGCTGGCGACGAGCCGCTCCCCTGCCTCGTCCACCAGCTTGCCCGATAGACGATTGACCGGCGCCTCGACCAATTTGCGCCGCGTGCCATTCCGGTTACTGTCGAGCCGTGCCTGCACCGCCTGCCAGAGTTCGGGAGAGACGATCGCGTCATGCAGGCCGGGGTAGCTCGCGCCCTTGTGCGTGATCTCGCCGATGTACACACGGTTGCGGAGGATGTTGCGCAGATTGCCCTGGCTGATCGGCACGTCGCCGGCCGACTGCCCCGCCGCCGTACGGCGTGGCTTGGAATGGATCCGCCTGGCATCAAGATCCTGCTTCAGGGCGGCGACGGTTCCAAGCTCGACGTAGCGCTGGAAGATGGTCCTGACCTGTTCGGCCTCCGCTTCGTTGACGATCAGCTTGCGATCGCGTGCATCATAGCCGAGCGGTGGCAGTCCCCCCATCCAGATTCCCTTACGCTTCGAGGCCGCAAACTTGTCCCGGATGCGCTCCCCAGTAACTTCGCGCTCGAACTGGGCGAAGGACAGCAGGATATTCAGGGTCAGGCGGCCCATTGATGAGGTGGTGTTGAACTGCTGCGTAACGGCGACGAACGACACGCCCTTGCGATCGAATACCTCGATAATCTTCGCGAAGTCCGCCAAGGACCGTGTCAGCCGATCCACCTTATACACGACGATGGTATCGATCAGCCCCGCCTCGATGTCCGCCAGCAGCGCCATCAGCGCCGGACGGTCCATCGTGCCGCCGGAGATTCCACCGTCGTCGTATGCCGCGGGGTGAACCCGCCATCCCTCGCCCGCCTGGCTTTTAATATAGGCCTCGCACGACTCACGCTGCGCATGCAGCGAGTTGAATTCCTGCTCCAGCCCCTCCTCGGAAGACTTGCGGGTATAGGTGGCGCAGCGTTTGACGATGGGCTTTTCACGCATGGGATTGCACTGCGAAGAAAGCGGGACCGGAGCGGTGGATGCCAGTGATCTGCCGGGCAAGCCCCGTCAGCGAGCGATGCGTCTGGTCCCGGTAACGGTAGCCCTTCTCCAGCACCGTCACCTCGTGCATCGTACCGTGCCATTCCCGCATCAGGACTGTGCCCGCTTTCGGTATGATTGCAGTCGGACGCTGTCTGCCGGATACGGCGTCGTCCAGGGCCGATCGCAGCGATATGGACAATCCGCCATGCACCGCCTCCTGCAGCCGATAGGCGATTGCCAGCGCAAGAAGAGAAGGCGGCAAGCCGGGAATCGGTTCGCAGCCATAATGCCTCCGCCACAGACAGCCAAGATCGGCTCGGGTCAGTCCCGGAAGGCTCGCCAGATCCTTGGCGAGCCTCTCCTTTTTCATGGACCGGCGCATGGATCAGCTCACCACGCGATAGATGCGGCCTTCGGTTCCGATCTCCGATGAAATCGTCAGGCTGAGCTTCTTCTTAACCGTGCCCGAGATGAACCCGCGCACGCTGTGCGCCTGCCAGCCGGTCGCCGCCTGCATCGCGCCAAGCGTGGCGCCCTCTCGCAGCAGTGCCAGCATCTGCGACTGTTTGGAAATCCGGACCGGAGCCGATGGTGTTGATGGTGCCGTCGCGGTGATCTCGACAGGATCAGGCTTTGCAGACGTGCGACGTGATTTCGTGTTGGACATATTTGGTCTCCCGATAGGGGCTCGAACCGCTCGAGCCCTGTACCAGGACAAGCCCGGAACTCACCGGGCGCACGACCAGTCACGCTCTTGCCGACGGCGAAGTCCAGTCATTCCTACGTACGCCGGCATAGGGTTGGTGCGGGGCTAATCGGCACATCCGATGTGAGCGACGTTTATCACCACGGCGCTGGAGAACGGTGCCCCGTTGTAGGACTTGCAGAAGGCGATGGGAATCGTGACTTGAGCAAGACGACGTAGTATGGACGTAAAGTTATAATCCCATGAGGGCGACTTGCTTTTGCTATTTACCAAATGGTCGGGGGACGAGTGACGCAGCTTAGCAAAATACTAGCGCTCGACAACGGCGCGCGATTTGTGGACGTGGATCTGCACATTCACTCGTTTGGCGCGTCCCACGACGTTAAGGACTCTTCGATGACACCGGCGGCGATCGTGGACTCCGCCGTCAGACAAGGCCTTAGTATAATCGCCTTGACCGACCATAACACGGCGGTAAACGTGCAGGCAGCGATTGAGTATGCGGAGGAGCATCACGCGGGCAAGTTACTTGTCCTCGCTGGCGTGGAGGTCACCACGTCGCACGGTCACCTTCTCGTTTACTTCGCTCCCGAGCGGATCGACGATTTGACCAAATTTCTGGCTAGGCTGGATTTGATCGGCACCATGGGCGCGGAAAATACTCGAACGGCCAAGTCAATGGCAGACACTATCTCTGAGGCCGAGAGGCTTGGTGGGATTTGTATCGCCGCCCACATCGATAGGGACAAAACTGGCTTCGAATCCTTCGGTTCAGGTTTCCAGAACTGGAAGAAAGACATCATCGATAGCGTCGGACTTTATGGTCTGGAGTGTGATGACGCGGAGCATCTTGCCTGGTATTCGGAAGACGACGACCATAGCCAGGCAGGCAACGAGCGACGCAAGCTCCTGGATGGACGCAAGAATGTTCCACTCCTCGCGGCGCGGCACCATTTGGCGCACATTCAAGGGTCCGATGCCCATACGAAGGCGCAGTTCGAGCAGACGGACGTTCGTAAGCACTGGTGCAGGGTCAAGCTTTCGGCGCTGAGTTTCGGCGCCCTGCGCACGGCGTTCATCGACCCGACAGCACGAGTCCGCGCCGTGGCGTCAGTTCCTTTGGCGATACCCCGCGTGCTGGGGGTATCAATCAGCGGCGGGTTCTTGCACGAACAGGATATTCATTTCAGCAACAATCTGAACTGCTTTATCGGAGGCCGCGGGACCGGGAAATCGACAGCGATCCGGGCCGTTGCTTATGCATTCGGCATCTATAACGAGTTCCAAGATTACGATAGTTGTCCCGACATGGTTACCGTTTTCTGCGAAGATGAGAACGGCATAAAGTATCGCTATGAGCGAACGCGCGGCGGAGAGATCGACGTCAGGGCCAAGGAAGACAGATCGGTAACGGACGCTCCCATCGACTCGTTCAGGATCGAGTACTTTGGGCAAGGAGAGCTCGCAAAGATCGCCGAGGATCCGCTAAAGAATCCGGTTTTATTTCAGGACTTTTTGGACCGCCATACAAGCCTTCGCGATCTGATCGAAAACGAAGAGGAGACCGTGACGAGTCTCCGGGAAAACGCAAGTCGGCTGTCACCTCTTGAGAGCGCCTTTTCTCAACTCACTGGAAAAAAGACCACGCTCGAAGACATCAATAAGAAGCTCGCCATTGCCGAGGAAGGCAATTTACGCGAGGTAGTGGCAACGCAGAGCAAGCTTGCGTCCGAGAAGGTAATCAGAGAGTCGGTTGAAGGCATCGTTGGCGCTTATAATACCGGGTATATGCTATCGAACATCGTGAAGAACTTCGACGAGATTGTGACGACGGCTGGCACCTGTACCGCCGATGCGGCTTCGATCGATGCCCTGGCAAGCATCAAGGAAACCATTGAGACGTGCAACGCGGCGATCAAGCAAAAAGAAGCTGAACTAAACCTCGCCCTCAAAGCCACCGCAACCATGTTGTCAACCCTCGCGGGCCGGATGAAGGCTAGTCATCTCCGCATAAGCGGCGAAGTCGCTGCGCAATTAGCCGATCTAAGGGCGCGCGGCCTTGCCGCCGACCTCAGTGGCTTGGAAAAACTTCTGCGCGACAAGACCGCCGTAGCCGGCGAAATAGCTGCCGTTCAACAGCGAGCTGATGAGCGGCGGCAATGCCGTGAGCAACGGACAGCTCTGCGGACAAAGCTCGCCGCCATAAGGGAGGACATTACGACCAGGCGTAAGTCGCAGTTGAGAGACATCAACAGAAATTTAGGGTCCACAATCAAGGATTACACGATTTTCGTTAAGTACGACGATGGTGGGATCACCAACGAATTTGAGCAACATTTGCGTAATGAGATGATCGGCACGTACATGCCGGAGGCGGTTATCCGTATGCTGTGTAAGAGCATGACGCCGGCCGACCTCGCCGACTTGATCCTCGATCGCGACGAGGCTGGGATTTCCACCAGAGGGGCCATCACGCAGGAGTGGGCCAAGACGCTTATCGATAAACTGTGTTACTGGGGAAAGCTGTTCGAGTTACAAATCTTAGCGAAGCCGCCTAAGCCTGTAATTACCGTGCGCACGAAAAGCACGCCACAGAAAGAGATACCTGTCCTTCAACTTTCGGATGGCCAACGCCACACTATTCTGCTGACCATCGCGATGTTTGCGGAGTCGAACATCCCGCTCGTCATCGACCAGCCGGAAGACGATTTGGACAACGCCTTCATCGCCAGCACAATCGTAAGCACCTTGCGGAGGGTGAAAGAGCGTAGACAGGTCATCCTCGTGACACACAATGCGAACATAGCCGTCCTTGGGGATTCGGAGCTGATTTTGCCCATGCACCGCGTTAGCGACTGCGGTAGATCGTCAGACTTTGGCTCGATCGACGCTGAAAGAACCAAAGATCGAGTTCTAGCAATCCTTGAAGGCGGTCCGGAGGCCTTCGAGCGGCGCCGCCAAATGTACAATTACTAGCTGGTTACCAGGAGTTGGGCGCTGATGTCAGCGCAAGTGTAAGCCCTATGAAACATGCCACTTGTATAGTGGGGATAAAGGTCGTCCCTTCAAACAGAGCCTTGTTCGGGAAATACCGCTCGAGGTCTGCATTGAGGTTATGGCTTTTGCCCGTTCCGGGTGACCATAGAAGATCCAGTTATGGGATAGATCGTCGTCGATCGGATTTGTCGGCATATCGAATATCTCGATCGCGGCGACCACATCGCCGGCATCGGGATGGATCAGGTTCTCGTTAGAGACCAAATGATCGTGCAGGAAAGCCATATGCTCGAGATAATAGAATGGATCCGATAATGGATACATCCAAAACAGATCTCGTGCTAGGACTCTCGCATATGGGAAGAATGTCATCTCGGACGCGCCGCGAAGCGGCGTCAGCTAGAATCTCTATCCAGTGCGATCGGATGGAGATCCAGGCCTTGGGAGGAGCGGCAGCCTTGCCTTAAGGAACTGTCGACTCTGCGTACGAAAGCTCGTCGGTACTAAAGCCATATAATTCACACACAAGCTCATCGAGTTCGGCCTCGTGGTCTGAGATCTGAGTCCGGAGATCGCGCGCTACCGTGGCGGCAAGCTGGTGCGTTAGGTTCTGAAGTGTCGTGGCAAGAGAGTCGTACAAGACGACGATCCTATCGTGTATTTCAACGTCTCTCTCGATCGTCCAAGAAATCCTGCGGATTGGCATCTGGCTGACGGCGTTGTCAAAGTACTCTCTTATTCCGTTGCTTTTTAACTTTCCAATGCCTTTAAATCGAAAGTTCATAAGCCGAGAATTTAGAATTGCACAGATATACTTTAAATGTTCTCGCTCGTTGTTCGGGAAGACGACCGTGGGGTCCGTCAATCCAATAAATCTAAAGTTCTCGTCGATTGCGAAGCGGTTCTCCTTGGCCAGATACGGACAGATGATCCGAGGGCCGTCGTACAGGCGCCTCTGTAACGGCCAGGTATATCGCCACCATTCACAATTTCCTCGCGTGAAGGCGGCTCTTTTCTCAAGTTCAGATTGATTGCTCCGTAAATATTTCTTCACGCCAGCTGGCAAGGAACTGAATTCCGACACATCTTCGAGATAAAGCATCAATTCGCCGCGCTGGAGGATGTGGAAGCGCTGGATGTCACTATTCCGGACGCGGTGCCGAACCTGCTGGGGCAGTGCCCCCATTGCGTCGACTGCGGCTTGGGTTTTCCCGCCGAAGACAGAATTGAGTCCGGGCTGCATTCCTTGGCCGAGAATGCATATATGGGAGAGTGGCTGACCGGAGTTATCAATTCGCGCGTAGACTGCGGAGACGTCAGAATTCGACAACCTCCATGGCCTCGAAGACAGACTAGTCCGTGATACGGTGAAGCGTGGCAGCGTTTCGCTCTTCGCCAAAAACGTGACCGTGCGATCGACCGGCGCTATAGTCCCCGGTACCTTGACAACCCGTGTCTGTCTTGGTCGCTCCCGCTTCGACTGAACCGCCCCGGGATTGCCGGAGGGCATTTGGTTTGAGTTACGCTGCCATGG
>CALMVH010000330.1 GCA_937873165.1 uncultured Rhodospirillales bacterium | reverse complement strand
CCTCGATGCCGATCTCCACGTCGCTGTCGCTCACGCGCCGGGCACGGTGCCCGAACTCGCCGATCACCAGCTCCGCCGTGTCCGCGTCCAGCGACTGCGTCACCGTCGCCATCACGCCCATGCGCATCAGCGCCTTAATCACGTCGGCGCCGCGCTCGGCCATGCGGTTCGCCAGTTCCTGCACGATGATCGTTTCGGGAATGGTTACGTCGCGGGCGATCTTGTTCTGGTCCTGGTTCGCCAGCAGGCGCATGCGTTCGCGCTCGCGGGCCCGCCGCATCGAGGCCAGGCTGCGGCCCTTTACGGCCTCGCCCTCGTCGTTCAGCGCCTGCGTCACCGTCATGCGGTGCGCGCGGCGAATATCTGTTTTCTTGGTGGTCGAGACGGGTGGCCGAACCGGGGCGCGCACCACGCCACGGCGGGCGCGGGCGCGCTGTTCGTCCGCCTCGTCGGCGGCGGCGACGGTCGATCCCGTGCCCATCAGGGCGGCCACCTTGGCGGCGGCGCTGGCCCCGGCACGGTTGGCAACATCGCGGCGCTGGCGATCGTCGTCGGTGCGCTTGGTTTCCGCTTCCCGCCGCACGCGTTCGGCCTCATCGGCGCTGCGCTTCTCGTCTTCCTGGATCGAGCGCATCTCGTCCAGCTCGCGCTGACGCATTTCTTCCGGCGTCAGCGGACGCTTCGGGTCCTGCGCGGCGGCGGGCGCTGCCGCCGGAGCAGCCTCTGCCGGCTTCGCAGGCTCCATGGTATCGCGCCAGACATGCTGGGGGCGTTCGTATTGCGGGCGTTCGCGGGGGTTGTCCTCCGCACCCTTCAAGGCGCGCAGGCGGGCATCGCGCTCGTCGGCGGTCAGTTGCCGTCCGGCGGGGCGGGGGCCTCCCTGACGCGCGACGGGCGTCGGGCCGGTGGTCGTGCCGACCGGCGCCGGGATGGGTTCCGGCCCGTCGGAGATGCGCTTGCGCTTCACCTCAACGGCCACCGTCTTCGACCGCCCGTGCGAGAAGCTCTGCCGGACCTGGTTCTGGTCCGCGCCGCGCTTCAGCTCCAGCTTGCCGCGCCCTGACAGACTCAGGACTTTTTTCGGCTCTTGATTGTTACCGTCGCTCATATTACCCAGTTACCCATCCTTAGAGACCGGCGGCATCAGCGCGACCAGCCTGCGGGCAAGACCATCCAGCCGTGCCGCATGCGCTTTGTCGCTAATTCCCGCATAAACTACAATGCCGATTGTGCCGAAAATGCCGGTTAGGGCGGCGCTATCCAGCACATCGATGAAATGGCACTTCAAAGCCAGACCTTCCAGCTTTCTGCGCCCGTCTTTTCCAGAATCGTGCGCGATCAAAAGCGCCGCCAGTTTCCCGCGCCGCGCCAAGGTATCCACTTTCTCGAATCCCGAGACCGCGAAGCCCGCGCGCCGGGCAAACCCCACGCCATCGATCAGGCGCTGGCGGGTCTGCGTTTCGACATTGGCCGCCAGATCGTCCGGAACGGTGACGGAACGCCGCGCCGCGCGGGCAAAGGATTTGCGGCGCACCGCATCCTCGATCGTCGCGCGGTCGGCGCTGACCCACAAGCCGCGCCCCGGCAGGCGACCGCCCAGGTCGGGCACCACCAGTCCGTCCGGTGAAACCACGAACCGCACCAGTTCCACCTTGTCGCGGACCTCGCCGGTCACGATGCAGCGGCGCGACGGCCCTTTCTCCGACAGCTCGGGCGCGTCGCCTTCGTTAGTGAGTAAGGCGGCGCCGGTACTCACGGGCCGGCCTCATGCCCGGCTTTCGGGCGATGCGTCGTCCGGCGCGTCCTCGCCTTCGAACCACTTGGCGCGCAGCGGCATGATGATGCTTTCCGCCATGGAGGGCGACATTTCGCGCGCGCCCACGATCTCGATCAGCTCGTCTGTCGCAAGGTCGGCCAGGTCCTCCAGGGTCTTGACCCCCGCCTTGCCCAGCGCCACCAGCATGGTGGGGGTCAGGCCGTCGACGTCCACCAGCTCGTCGGCGACACCCAGCTCCTCGCGCAGGCGCGACAGTTCCAGGTCGCGCGTCTCGATAAAGGTTTCGGCGCGGTTCTTCAGCTCCTGCGCCACGTCCTCGTCGAAGCCCTCGATGTTCGCCAGTTCCTCGATGGAGGTCACGGCGATTTCCTCGACCGAGGTAAAGCCCTCGGCGATCAGCAGGTGCGCGATGGTGTCGTCGACTTCCAGCGCCTCGATGAACAGGCCGGAGCGGCTGCGGAACTCTTCCTGGCGGCGTTCGGATTCCTCCGCTTCGGTCAGGATGTCCAGGTCCCAGCCGGTCAGCATGGAGGCAAGCCGCACGTTCTGCCCGCGCCGCCCGATGGCGAGGCTCAGCTGGTCGTCGGGCACCACCACCTCGATGCGCGAATTCTGGTCGTCCACCACGACCTTGGCGACTTCCGCCGGCGCCAGCGCGTTCACCACGAACGTGGCCGTATCCTCCGACCACGGAATGATGTCGATCTTCTCGCCGCCCAGCTCGCCCACCACGGCCTGCACGCGGCTGCCGCGCATGCCGACGCAGGCGCCGACCGGATCGATGGAGTTGTCGCGCGACACCACCGCGATCTTGGCGCGGCTGCCGGGGTCGCGGGCCACCGACTTGATGGTGATAATGCCGTCGTAGATTTCGGGCACTTCCTGCATGAACAGCTTGGCCATGAACTGGGGATGGCTGCGCGACAGGAAGATCTGCGGCCCGCGCGGTTCCTCGCGCACGTCGTAGATATACGCGCGCACCCGGTCGCCGGTCTTGAAGTACTCGCGCGGCAGGCCCTCGTCGCGGCGCAGGACCGCCTCCGCCTTGCCCAGATCCACCGTCACGTTGCCGAAATCGACCCGCTTGACCGTGCCGTTGATGACCTCGCCCACGCGGTCGCGGAACTCGAGGTACTGGCGCAGGCGCTCGGCGTCGCGCACCTTCTGCACGATCACCTGCTTGGCGGTCTGCGCGGCGATGCGGCCAAAGTCGATGGGGGGCAGGCTGTCGATCAGGAACTCGCCCAGCTTGGCGTCCGGCTTGATGGCCTGGGCCTGCTCGACCGTCAGCTGGGTCGCCTCGTTTTCCACCGGGTCGGCTACCTCGCGGAAGCGGCGCAGGATGATATCGCCGCTCTTGCGGTCGATATCGGCGCGGATGTCGTGCTCGTGGCCGTACTTGGTGCGGCCCGCCTTCTGGATGGCCTCTTCCATGGCTTCCAGAACCTCGTCGCGGTCGATGTTCTTTTCGCGGGCGACCGCGTCGGCGACTTGCAGCAATTCCATCGTTTCTCGTTCCTCGAAGTTACGCCGCAGAGACGCCCATGCGGGTCGCCGGCCGCAGTTCGTCGTTCAAAACCAGCCTGGCCTCGATCAGGTCGGCCAGCGCAATCCTTACAGGCGTGTCGCCTTGCATCAGCGACAGCCCCCCGGCAGAAAGTCCGGCGAGTCGTCCCTCGACCGGTCCGCCCCTTGTGACGCAGCGCGCCTGGAAGCCCTGCCACCGCGCGAAGTCGACCGTCCGCGTCAGGGGCCGGTCGATGCCGGGGCTGCTGACCTCCAGCATGTACGCCCCCGCGATCGGGTCATGCTCATCCAGCACCGATCCCACCGCCCGGCTGATCAGGGCGCAATCCTTCACGATCACGTCCTCGCCGTCCAGCCGTTCGGCCATGATCTGCAGGATCTCGTCTTCGCCCGCGGGCCGGGTCAGCCGCACCAAGGCAAAGCCCATCCCTTCCAGCACCGGCCGCAACAGCGCCGCCAAGGGCGCAAGCCCCGCATCGGCGATCAGCGATGTCGTCTCGAACTCGTCCATGACCCCGGCCGATCCGCACAAACAAAAAAGTGGGCCACCGCCCACTTTGAGAAAACCAAACTGTGACGGCATTATAGCGGGTGTGGCGGGGGGTGCAAGGGGATTGATGCCTTGAACCTAGTCACAACAGGATAAGTTAGAATTGACTGTACGAGAATGACCTATTAAGCCCAACCTGAGATTGAAGAGCTTCTCTGGAGTCACTATGAATAGAACGTTTGAGCATTTCCATCTTAGCTTAATCGCTAGACAACAGCTCAATCTGTTTCAGAAAGCAGTAACGAGAGAAGACTGGATTCGAACAACCTTTGATGCGCGATTTACTTTTAGGCACCATGGGAAGAGCTTTCACTGGGTGCCGTATAAAAGCTATCCGAATCTTGTAGTTGGTACCATCGAACGTAAAAAATCCAGATTACAACATCGTGCTCCTGACGAAGGTGCAGCGGAATTCGAAGGCGAGGAGTGGCAAGGATCTATGGTCATCATTGACCCTGTGCATCATCCCGATGGACAAAAAATTGCATTTGAGCTTGATGGGGACGTTGGTAGACCGACTTCAATCCTAACTTCGTTAGTCACTGTACTAAATAGTGAAACGGACTCACCCTACGCATTGGTTGTAAAACCCTTATTTGACGCTGACAATTTCCGAAATTTTGCCAAACGGCATGGAGAGCTAATGCAATATGTTAAGTTCAGTTTTGTGGTTCCTAATATGTTCTTCGGTACTAGTACGAGTGTAGATCAAGGATTGGGCAGGATGGGAGAAAATACAGGTGCTCTAACTGTCGACCTTCGCTTACAAAGTGGGCGCGGGGTAAAAACTGATTCGGCGGACGTGACAAGCGCGCTTGCGTATGCTGAGGCAGGGAATGCAACCGTCACGTCAAAAGCTATGAACGGCGAGACTTTTTCTTCAACTAGACGTACCAAAACGATTAAACTAGCAAACTTATCGGACGCACAAGGTGATAGAATCAAAATTATGGAGTGGCTTTTGAGGGCGCTTGGACGTGAGTAGAACTATAGCCTGGGTACTTTTTATTGCACTCACGACAGTTCTTACCATTTCTTGTATATGCGCCCCGCACTGTTTAACAGACAATGGTAATAGCTTTTGGGGACGCTTTGTTAACGAGCAACTACTTTCGTTTTTAGGAGTCATTGTTACTATAACTCTTGCATCATCTGCTAATCTCCATTTAGAGTTAAATAAATTGCAGGAGAAAACCGGTGAAAGCTT
>CALMVH010000329.1 GCA_937873165.1 uncultured Rhodospirillales bacterium | reverse complement strand
AAAGAATTTGCCTGCAATTGACGTTGATAAATCTAATCGTCAGTGCATGGGCTGGATTTAAAGTCGGCTGAAGGAAAATAAGACTTTATCCGTTCAAATGCTCTTTCCTGGCCATCTGCATCTTTCATCATGATGAAAGCATCCCCAAGCTTGACTTCGAATTTTGCCAGATATTTATAGATTTATCCACTGTCGTAGATCGGCGGCCATCTTCATGGGCGCAAGGCAGCCCTTCCCGATGATACCAGAGCCTCTTATCGCCTTCCAGGGCATCGCCGGTGCTTATTCCGATCTGGCGGCGCGCGCCGTGTTTCCCGACGCGCCGACCCTGCCGTGCCCGGCTTTCGAGGATGTGTTCGACGCCGTGCGCGAAGGACGGGCGAGCCGTGGAATCGTCCCAATCGAGAACTCCATCGCGGGCCGCGTTGCGGACAATCATCACCTGCTGCCCGAAAGCGGCCTGTTCATCGTCGCCGAGCACTTCCAGCCAATCGAGCACAGCCTGTGCGCATTGCCGGGCGTCGCAAGGGAGGAACTGAAGACCGCCCTCAGCCACCCGCAGGCTCTGGCGCAATGCCGGACGCACCTGCGCGCCCTGAACCTGATCCCTGAACCGTTTGGCAATACCGCCATGGCCGCGGCCGAGATCGTGCGGCGGGGGGAGCGGTCCGTCGCGGCGGTATCCTCGCGGCTGGCGGCTACGTTGCACGGTCTCGACATACTCGAAGCCGACATCCAGGACGAGTCGTACAACACAACCCGGTTCCTGGTACTGGCCCGGGATGCTGCGGGGCCGCCGCCCGGCATCCCCGCCATCACCACCCTGGTCTTCCGCGTGCGCAACGTGCCCGCCGCGCTCTACAAGGCGCTGGGCGGCTTCGCCACGAACGGCGTGAACATGACCAAGCTCGAAAGCTACATTCTGGAAGGCAGTTTCAACGTTTCGCAATTCTACTGCGATGTCGCGGGGCGTCCCGCCGATGCCGGACTGTCGCTGGCGCTGGAAGAACTGGCGTTCTATGCCCCGCACGTGAAGCTGCTGGGTACCTATCCGGCGCATGCCTACCGGCAGGCGCTGCCGTGATTCGGCTGTTTGTTGGGCTGGACTTGCCGCCCGTGGTGCGCCAAGCCCTCTCGTTCATGCAGGGCGGCATTCCGGGCGCCCGATGGACCAGTAAGTCGAACTACCATCTGACGCTCGCCTTTATCGGCGAAGTCGATGAGTCCGTCGCGGCTGAAATCGACGAAGCGCTGTTCGGCATCCATGCGCCTGCTTTCGAACTGGAACTTGCCGGTGTCGGTCAGTTTGACCGTAACGGGCGAACCAAGGTGCTGTGGGCGGGCGTGCGCCCGAACCCGGCCCTAGAGCATCTCCAGGAAAAGGTACACGCCGCATTGTCGCAACGCAGGCTGCCGGTCGAAACCCGGCGTTTCCGTCCGCACGTGACGCTTGCCCGCCTGAACGCGCAAGCCGCACAGGACCGTGTGCTGCATTATCTGGCAGGGCACGCGCTGTTCGCCGCGCCAGCGGTTCCGGTAAGGCATTTCACACTGTTCGAAAGCGTGCGCGGCAGTGACGCGCCGGTTTACAGGCCGGTGAACAGCTATAAATTAACATCAGACTTTTGAAGATAGTGAATAGTTTGCAACCATCTGCCGAAGATGATAGTTGACTAAGGGAAATCTTTCTTATGGAGACAAACATGGTTCCTGGCATTGCATTTGGACGTATGGCGAAGAGCATTGGTTTGAACTTTGGTGGCGCAGTGGCTCCGATCGTCGCCGCTGCCGAGGTTCTGACCGTGGGTGCGGCTGCTGGTGCCCTGGTTCGCGCCGCTCGCGCGAATGACAAGAAGGCGAAGGGCCCGGGCATGTGATTTCACCTTAGGGTGAGGAAAAGCGGCCTTCGGGCCGCTTTTTTTATGACTGATTTACAGCGCCTCGCCGCGCACCAGACGGGGCGTATCGCCGACCAGACCCATGGCAGTCAGCATGAAGAAGCGTTTCAGGTCCGGTATCTGCTGGACCACGCCCAGCCCGGCCTGCCGTGCCAGCCGCACGGGCGCGATGTCGTTCGAGAACAGGCGGTTCAGCGCGTCGGTGGCGAAAATCATGCGGCCGTTGTCGCCTGCCCGCGCGGCGTCGTAGCGCTTCAGCAGCGGGGCGGCGCCGATGTCCAGCCCCAGCCTGGCAGCGTCCACCACCAGTTCGGCCAGCAGCGCCACGTCGCGCAGCCCCAGGTTCAAGCCTTGTCCGGCTATGGGGTGGATGCCGTGCAGCGCATCGGCTACCAGCGCGAGGCGTGGCGCGGTGGCGGTCTTGGCATACGTCAATTGCAGCGGATACGCGAATCGCCTGCCTGCCAGCCGCACCGATCCCCAGTAACCGGCGAACTGCGCAGTAATCTCCAACTCGAAAGCGGCATCGTCCAGCGCCATCAGCCGGCCGGCTTCCGGGACATCCAGCGACCATACCACACTGCTGCGGTGCGCTCCGGCTTCATCGTCGCACATCGGCAGGACGGCAAACGGACCGGACGGTTGAAAATGCTCAACCGCCACCTGATCGTGCGCGTGCTGGTGCGCGATGTTGGCACCAACCGCATCGGCTCGCTGCGGCTGGCGGACGCGGAGGTGCGGCGGGCCGCAACGCAGTAAAGGAAGGTACGGCGGCTACACTGGATGCGACCATGGACCAAACAGTTGACATCATTGTGG
>CALMVH010000328.1 GCA_937873165.1 uncultured Rhodospirillales bacterium | reverse complement strand
GCCCTGGACAGGTCGACCTTGGCAAGCCGGTCTGGCGATAGTCTACGAAGAGAACGCCCTACGTTTGTAATGTTTAATCTTTGCAAGGCCGCCCTGATGCGATGCCACCAAGCCGTTCATGAGTTCTAGAATACTCTATTCAGTCCGGTCTCGACTTATACTCGCGATACTCGTGCCTCTTCTGCCGCTTGTCATCATCATGAGCATCATGACGACAAGCAGCCATCGCGAACGGGTGCAGCGCGTAAACGAAGCCGCTGAAAACTACGCTCTGGTCGCCGCCGGCTACCAGAAGGAAACGATCGTAGATCTGCGGCAGTTGTTGAGCACGATGGTGGAAAGTTCGGATTACCGACAAGGCGGTGAGACATGCCAGAGAAGCCTCAACCGGGTTCTGGCGAGGCTTAACGAGTACTCCGCCATTCTTGTGACGAACAGGACCGGCGCGGTGGTGTGCGCTACAGGCGATCCGCAAGGTATTTCCATCGCTGACCGCGCGTATTTCCAGCAGGCGCGGAAATCCATGCAGTTCACGGTAAGCACCGATCTGGCAGGACGTTTCAGCCATAAACCGATTATCGCAGGCGCTATGCCGTGGGCGGATACAAATGGCGATTTTGGCGGCATGATCGTCGCAGGCATTGAAAACAGCCGGTTTGCCATGACTTTCAAGGATCTGCCGCTGCCGCCTGGGTCGCAATACTACGTGCTGGACCGTTCAGGCTTGGTGCTGGCGGGAACGGGGCAGATATCGGGCGCGCTGAAGGAGAAGCTGGCCGGACTTCCCATCCTGACGGAAAAGCCCCTGCCTTTCCTCCTGCAGGATGGCACCACGGCCATGACCTATACGGGCGTCTCGATCGAGAACGGCGCCCTGACGACCGTGATCGGCATCCCCCGCAGTTTCTTCTTCACGTTCAAGGCTGAACGTCTATGGATCGTTCTGTTCGGACCCATGGCAATGCTGGTCCTGTCGATCGGCCTGCTATGGTATTTCGGCAATCGACTGGTATCCACGCCTGTCGCAATCCTGATGAAGACGGCACGCGCTTACAGCCGTGGCGATCTCAGCGTTCGTCCCGCTCTGGCGAAGCGCGGCGGCGAACTGGGAGAGCTTGCGACAACGTTCACCGACATGGCGAACCGCATCACGCGACGCGAACAGGAGCTTCAGGAAGCGATCCAAAAACGCGAGCTGATGCTGAGGGAAATCCATCACCGGGTGAAAAACAATCTCCAGATCGTCATCAGCCTGGTCAACCTGCAATCGAAATCCGTGTCCCTGCCCGCGGCGCAGGAAGCCTTCACCGAAATCCAGACACGGATGCGCGCACTGGCGCTGGTACACCGGTATCTCTATGAAAGCGACGACCTGCAGTCGGTTAACATAGGAGCCTTCCTGACGGAACTCGCCAGCAGCCTGCAGATGGCGTACGGGATATCGCCGTCGCGCGTCACGCTTGAGACCAAGACCGACACGGTGCTGGAGGTAATCGACCGTGCTGTGCCGCTGGCCCTGTTCATGACCGAAACGATCTCCAACGCCCTCCGGCACGGGTTTCCGGAAAGCCGGCAGGGTCTTGTCCGCGTGTCCCTCAAGGCGCTGGACAACAACCAAGCCTGCTTTACCGTGGAGGACAACGGGGTGGGGCTGGAACCGGAAACAGACGCGAACCATGACGGTATCTTCCACGCGCCGAAGCAGGCCTCCGGGTTGGGCATGTCGCTGGCGAAAGCCTTTGCCCGGCAGGTTGACGGAGAGCTTTCCATCAGCGGACCGCCCGGCACTACCGTATCCCTGCTGTTCAAGAGCCGCCCGGTCGTGCCCCTCGATACGGCTTCCTGACACGGATCAGCGGGCCGCATTGCATCTCCAAGCTGTTTGCTCTTGCCTGTTTCCTTCAAATCGTGACAGGTGTTTATCAAACCAAGAGCCAGGACCGGCCATGCTAACAGGAGCGCCCGCAACCTTTTGAGTGAGCAGTTCTCCG
This sequence comes from uncultured Rhodospirillales bacterium, assembly GCA_937873165.1. Taxonomy (GTDB): domain Bacteria; phylum Pseudomonadota; class Alphaproteobacteria; order CALMVH01; family CALMVH01; genus CALMVH01. The sequence goes on along the minus strand of CALMVH010000328.1, from coordinate 337 downwards.
CGTGGACCCTAATTCCGATCGGATGCCACTTGCTCCTCGCAATGATCCGGTCGTTTGTGTTCTGTACGCGTCTGACGTTTCTGTCGACGTCTGGAACCCTCGCCCTGTTTGGAGTAGGCGCCCCGCTGGGGGCAGCCTTGCCGGCCTTCGCCGAGCCAGCGCCTGTCGTGAAGACCCTGGCTTACGGAGCGCGACCGGAGCAGACGCTTGACGTGTATCAGCCAACAGGTAGCTCAGGCCCTCATGGAACGATCCTGTTTTTCTTCGGCGGCAACTGGCAGGCGGGCGACAAAAAAAACTATCACTTCGTTGGGGAAACGCTGGCGTCGAAGGGGAT
>CALMVH010000327.1:2849-3104 GCA_937873165.1 uncultured Rhodospirillales bacterium | reverse complement strand
GGGTTACGCTTCGGCGGCGGCAGCTTCGGGTTCCGGCGTCGCCGCTGCGGCAGCCGCCGCGGCTTCGCGCTTGGCGTCGGCCGCCTGCTGTTCCTTCAGGCGCTCCTGCGCCTTTGCCTTCGGCTTCGACTGTTCCGGCGTCTCGCGGCGCTTCGGCTCCTCGATGATTCCCGCCTTGCCGAGGAACAGGGCCACCCGGTCCGTCGGCAGCGCGCCTTGGCTCATCCAGTGCTTGATGCGCTCGGCATCCAGGCG
>CALMVH010000327.1:0-2839 GCA_937873165.1 uncultured Rhodospirillales bacterium | reverse complement strand
GGGTTGTACGTGCCGACCTTTTCCAGGAAGCGGCCGTCGCGCGGAAAGCGCGAGTCCGCGACAACGATGGAATAATAAGGACGCTTCTTGGCGCCGCCGCGCGACAAGCGAATCTTCAAAGCCATTCAGAACTCCTCAAGTTTATCAAACAGATCAACGATTCCCGCCAAAGCCGCCGCCCGGCATCAGGGCTTTCAGCCCATGACGCATCAGGCCCGCTTTGCCGAGCTTCCGCATTTTCTTCATCATGTCCTGGATTTGCAGGAACTGCTTCAGAAGACGGTTCACCTCCTGCACCGACGTGCCCGATCCCAGGGCAATGCGGCGTCGGCGGGAGGCATTCAATAGTTTCACGTCGCGGCGTTCGGCTTTCGTCATCGACGAAATGATCGCTTCCTGCCGCTTCAGCATGCCGTCGTCGATAGGGGCATCCTTCAGCGCGTCCTTCAACTGCCCCATGCCCGGCAACATGTTCATGACGCCCGACATGCCGCCCATCTTGCCCATCTGGCGCAGCTGTGCCGCATAGTCGTCCAGGTCGAAGCGGCCTTTCTCGACCTTCGCCGCCAGTTTCGCGGCTTCCTCCTGGTCAAAGGTTTCGGCGGCGCGTTCGACAAGGCTGACGACATCGCCCATGTCAAGGATACGGCCGGCGACCCGTTCGGGATAGAACGGCTCCAGCGCGTCGACCTTCTCGCCGACGCCCATCAGCTTGATGGGGCGGCCTGTGATGGCGCGCATGGACAGGGCCGCGCCGCCGCGGGCATCGCCATCGACCCGGGTCAGGACGATGCCGGTGACACCCACGCGGTCGTTGAATTCGCGCGCCACCGTCACGGCATCCTGGCCGGTCATCGCATCGGCGACCAGCAGCACCTCGTGCGGCCTCGCGAGGTCGCGCACGGCTGAGACTTCCTGCATCAGCGCATCGGCGATGGCGAGACGGCCGGCGGTATCCAGCATCACCACGTCGAAACCGCCGATGCGCGCCTCGTGCAGGGCGCGGTGCGTGATCTCTATGGGGGTCTGGCCGGGCACGATGGGCAGGGTCGCGACGCCCGCTTGTTCGCCCAAAATACGAAGCTGGTCCTGCGCGGCGGGTCGACTGACGTCCAGCGACGCCATCAGCACCTTGCGGCGCTCGCGATCCTTCAAGCGCAGGGCGATCTTGGCGGTGGAGGTCGTCTTGCCCGATCCCTGCAACCCCACCATCAGGATCACGGCGGGCGGCGTCACGCCGACATCGATACCCTCGCTCACCTCGCCGAGCATCTCAATCAGCGTGTCGTGCACGATCTTTACGACCTGCTGCGCGGGCGAGACCGAGCGGATGATATCCTGCCCGACGGCGCGTTCCTGCACCTTTGCCACGAAATCCTTCGCGACCGGCAGGGCGACATCCGCCTCCAGCAGCGCGACGCGGATTTCCCGCAGCGCGGAGGCGACATCGGCCTCGGTCAGGGCGCCGCGCTTGCGGAGCCCCGCGAAGATGTCGCTCATGCGGCTGGTCAGGCTATCGAACAATCCATCGTCCCAAAACAAAAAGAGCCAGTGGGCGAACACTCGCCGACTGGCTTGCAGGGAATGCTGAACACGCCGCTGCATCAACCCCGGATCGATTTCCGGCAGCCGATTAATATGACACGGCAAAACCCGCGTCAAGCCTTGGATAAAGACAGCATTTTAATGAATTTGAAGGGACCGAGCGGCTAGCCTCTTAAGACTTAGGATACACCGCATGACCCAAACTCTCGCAGCAGACAAGCCAGGCGACCTGCCACTGGGACAGGACTACGTTTCGGCGGTTCTCGACCGCCACGAGGCCTACATCTCCGGCCGCATGGGCGGGCAGCGGGCGGTGCTGCGGTTCCAGAACCTATCCCGCCTGAACCTGGCCGGACGGAACCTGACGGACGCGGACCTGACCGGATCGAACTTCTACGGTGCCATCCTGGCGGGCGCCGATCTGTCCAAGGCGATCCTCTACGGCGCCGATCTGCGTACCGCCAACTGCACCCGCGCGAACCTGACGCGGGCCGACATGCGCGGCACCTGCCTGCGCGGCGCGATCCTGACATCGTGCATCCTGATGGAAGCCGACCTGCGCGACGGATCGTTGATGCGGCAGACCGCCGATGGCGACCTGTCGCCCTTTGCCGAACCGCTGCACACGGATATCACCTCGGTCAATGCGCGCGGCGCGGATTTCACAAAGGCCAAGATATCGAACGGGTTCATGATGCAGACGGACCTGACGGATGCGATCCTGCGCGGCACCATCTTTGTGCGCACGAACCTGACAAACAGCGTCCTGACCGGCTGCGACCTGACCAATGCCGATTTAACGGGCGCGGTGCTGAAGGGGGCGCAGCTGCAGGGCGCGATCCTCGATCATACCAACCTGTCCGGCGCCGATATGTCGAACGCCAATCTGGTCAGCGCGATCTTCCAGGATGTCGACCTGACGGCGACGCAGAAGGCCGCTGCGATCCTGCCGCGGTCACCGGAAGATTTCGAGATAGACCTGCCGCGCATGCTGGCCGATCATGCGCTTTGGATCGAATCGGGCGCGAAGAAAGGTCGGCGCGCCGACCTTTCGGGAATGGACCTCCACGGCGTTTCGCTGGTGGGCGTCAACCTTGCGGCGGCCCTGATGTCGGGTTGCCGCCTGACCAAAGCCGATTTTTCCGGTGCCGAACTTGCCATGGCCGACCTGTCGCTGGCCGATCTGCGCAGCGCCACGCTGACAGGCGCCGACCTGCGCGGGGTCAACTTCGACCGGGCGACGCTGGCGGGCGCAGACCTCAGCAACGCAAACTTTTGCCCGATGCTGCTGGAG
>CALMVH010000326.1 GCA_937873165.1 uncultured Rhodospirillales bacterium | reverse complement strand
GATTATGCCAGCGCCGCTTGTTTCGCCTTTACGCCCCGGCAGGAGGAAGGCGAACCGCAGATCGTCATGGCGGAAGCGGGTACGGGCGTCGGCAAGACCTTGGGGTATTTGGCGCCGGCCACCGTCTGGGCCGAGCGCAACGGCGCTCCTGTCTGGGTATCGACTTATACAAGAAACCTGCAGCTGCAGGTTGACCGCACCCTGCGACGGCACTATGGGGACAGCGAAGCGGCGCGTGACAAGATCGTGATCCGCAAGGGCCGTGAAAACTACCTGTGCCTCCTGAACCTGGAAGAATCGCTGGGATCTACTCAGACACAGCCAGGGGTATCCCCGGCGCTGGGCCTGATGGTGCGCTGGGCGGGCGCGACGCGGGATGGCGATCTGTCCGGCGACTTTCCGTTCTGGCTGGCCGACCTTGTGGGCCGTCCCCGTACGCTGGGTTTGTCCGACCGGCGCGGCGAGTGTATCTATTCCGCCTGCCCGCATTACACGCGCTGCTTTATTGAGCAGTCCGTGCGCCGCGCGCGCGATGCCGAGATCGTGGTCGCGAACCACGCTCTGGTGATGATCCAGGCCGCCAACGCCACGGTGGAGGATGCGTATCGCCCCGTCCGCTACGTGTTCGACGAGGGCCACCACATCTTCGACACCGCCGATAGCGCGTTCTCTGCCACGCTGAGCGGGATCGAGGCTTACGACCTGCGGCGATGGCTGGTCGGCGCGGAAGCGTCCTCGCGCAGCCGCGCGCGGGGGCTGCGGCGGCGCATGGCCGATCTGATCGAAGATCATCCCGACCTGGATGTGTTCGTGGAGCGTACCATCGAAGCCGCCAAGGGCCTGCCGGGCGAGGGTTGGCTGTCACGAGTTGCCGAAGACACTCCGGCCGGACCGGTCGAGGCCTTCCTCGTAATCGTGCGGCGGCAGGTCTATGCGCGCGCCGCCGCCAGCGATAATCCCTACAGCATCGAAGCGGAGGTCAATCCGTGTTTGCCCGGTCTGCTGGAGGCTGCCAGTGCCGCCAGTGCGGTGCTTGGCCGTCTGGTGGACCCGGTAAAGCAGCTGATCGACGAGATGAAGGCGTGGCTCGATCGCGCGGTCGCCGAGTTGCAGGAGGACCAGCGGCGGAAGATCGAGTCGATGGCGCGCAGCCTCCAGCAGCGTGCCCTCAATGCCTTGTTGTTCTGGCGGTCGATGCTGGCGGCTGTCGGGGGCGCAACGCCACTGGAGTTCATAGACTGGCTACACATCGACCGCATCGAGGGCCGGGATTTCGATATTGCCTTCAAGCGGCACTGGATCGACCCGACAAAGCCCTTCGCCGATGTGATGGCCAGCCAGGCGCACGGTATCCTGATGACATCGGCGACGCTGACCGACTCGACAGGGGATGCCGAGCGCGACTGGCACGCCGCCGCGATGCTGTCGGGCGCCGCGCACTTCCCCATCGCCGCGACGCGCGCGCATGTGACCTCGCCATTCAGTTACCGCGATGCCGCCCGGGTGTTCATTGTCCGCGACTTGAAGCGCAACGATATCGAACAAGTGGCGGCGGCTTACCGTGAGTTGTTCATCGCGTCGGGCGGTGGCGGCCTGGGCCTGTTCACCGCCATCCAGCGCCTGCGGGGCGTGTACGAGCGGATCGCGGCGCCACTGGACGCGCGGGACATCGCGTTGTACGCGCAGCACGTGGATGGCCTGAATCCCGCCACGCTGATTGACATGTTCCGCGCCGACGAACAGTCCTGTCTTCTGGGAACCGACGCCATCCGCGACGGCGTGGACGTTCCCGGCCGTTCCTTGCGCATGCTGGTCTTTGACCGCGTGCCATGGAGCCGACCGGATATCCTGTACAAGGCCCGCAAAACGGCCTTCGGTCCGGAATATGAGGATCGCATGACCCGCTTGCGCCTGAAACAGGCATTCGGACGCCTCATCCGCCGCGCGGACGACAGGGGCGTGTTCGTGCTGCTTGATTCAATGCTGCCTTCCCGCCTCGCCAGCGCGTTCCCATCCGATGTAGTGGTGGCGCGCGTTGGACTTGCCGAGGCCATTGCGCAGACGCGTGATTTTCTGCAAACCTGACATGTAGAAGGATGATCATGAAGAACCCCGAAGCCGCATGGTTTGGCGACCGCGCCGTCGACCCCGCCGAAAAGACAAGTCTGGTACGCGGCGTTTTTTCGTCGGTGGCGCAACGCTACGCCGTGATGAACGACCTGATGTCGCTGGGCATCCACCGCGTGTGGAAACAGCGTTTCGTTGCCAAGGTCGCTCCGCGAGCCGGCGAGCGCATGGTGGATGTCGCCGGGGGAACGGGCGACATCGCGCTGAAGCTGGCGGCGGCAGGCGCGGAGGTCACCGTTTGCGACCTGAACCCCGACATGGTGGGTGTAGGACGCGACAGGGCGCTGGATCGCGGGCGGCTGGATATCGGCTGGAGCGTCGGCAATGCACAGGCCCTGCCCTTTCCCGATAACTCGTTTGACGCCTATACGATCGCGTTCGGCCTGCGCAACGTGACGGAGATCGATACGGCCCTGGCGGAAGCCCGCCGGGTCCTGCGCTTCGGCGGGCGGTTTTTCTGCCTTGAGTTTTCCACTGTGGTCGTGCCGGGTCTTGCGCAGGCCTACGACCTTCATTCGCGCTATGTCATTCCCGCGCTGGGCAGCGCCGTTGCCAACGATCGTGGCAGCTACCAGTACCTGGTGGAAAGCATCCGACGCTTTCCCCCGCAGGCGGAACTGGCCACCCGCATGGAAGCCGAAGGCCTTTCCCGCGTTTCGGTCGAGAACCTCAGCGGCGGCATCGCCGCGATCCACGGAGGGTGGAAGATATGACGACGGCCCTCGCCGTCGGCATCCAGCTACTGCCCCACGCGACCGAGGAGGATATCCCCCGCTACGCCACCGCCGAAGCCGCTGGCATGGACCTCCGTGCCGCCATACCAGTCCCGATTCGCCTCGAAGCCGGCAAAAGAGCCGTGGTTCCGACGGGTATCGCAGTGGCTATGCCGCCAGGGTTCGAGGGCCAGGTGCGCCCGAGATCGGGATTGGCGGCAAAATATGGGATTACAGTGTTGAATACGCCCGGAACGGTTGATTCGGACTACCGCGGCGAGATCAAGGTGATATTGATCAACCTCGGTGAGGACACGTTCAAAATCGAACCCGGAATGCGGGTTGCGCAACTGGTGATCGCGGCTCATGCCCGGGCCGATTTGCAAATATTTACCATGTTGCCTGAAACTATCAGGGGCGAACGTGGTTTTGGTTCTACAGGCATACATCGCTAAAGGCTAACCGAACATGATTTTACGTCTTTCAAAGAAGCTTATGTTTGCCATCGAGGCGGTGCTGGATATCGCCTACAACGTCGGTGCCCAGCCGGTTCAAAGCGGATCGATCAACGAGCGGCAGGGCATTCCCCGGCGCTATCTGGAGCCTGTGCTGCAACAGCTTGTCCGCGCCGATATCTTAGAAGGGGTGCGGGGCCCGCATGGCGGCTACCGCCTGGCGAAGGAACGCAATCGGATTACCCTTGCGGATATCGCCAAGGCCGTGCGCTCGTCCGAAGCCTCGGCGGATGTCGCCAACGATGCCGCCGGGTCGGCACTCGGCACGCAGATCGTGCGCCCCCTGTGCCTCGAACTGTCGGGCAAGTGGATGTCGCAGCTTTCGACCATCACCATCGAGGATCTCTGCTCCAAGGCGCGGGAAACCGGCATCGAGAGCGAAAGCGCCGAACTGAACGAAGCGGTCAACTGAGATGGATGGCATGGGTGCGATGCCGATGGCGTCGTTTCGCGGCCGTATCTACGACTCCATCGTCGATACCATCGGCGCGACGCCGCTCGTCCGG
>CALMVH010000325.1 GCA_937873165.1 uncultured Rhodospirillales bacterium | reverse complement strand
GTGCGGCTGGAGGGCACCAACGTCGACCTTGGCAAGAAAATTCTCAGCGAATCGGGCCTCGCGATCGTGTCGGCCAACGACCTGGCGGACGCCGCGGAGAAGATCGTGAAAGCCGTGAAGGAGGTTCAGTAATCATGGCCGTTCTCGTCAACAAGGACACGAAAGTCATCTGCCAGGGCTTCACCGGCGCGCAGGGCACGTTCCACTCCGAACAAGCCATCGCCTACGGCACGCGGATGGTCGGCGGCGTGACCCCCGGCAAGGGCGGCAGCACGCACCTCGACCTGCCGGTGTTCGATACCGTGATGCAGGCGGTCGAGGCGACCGGCGCGGACGCATCCGTAATCTACGTGCCCGCGCCCTTCGCGGCCGATGCCATACTGGAGGCCATTGCGGTCGAGATCCCGCTGGTGGTGTGCATCACCGAGGGCATTCCGGTGCTGGACATGGTGCGCGTCAAGCGCGCGCTGGCGGGATCGGCCACGCGCCTGATCGGGCCGAACTGCCCTGGCGTGATCACGCCCGGCGAGTGCAAGATCGGCATCATGCCCGGCCACATCCACCAGCGCGGCCGCATCGGCATCGTCAGCCGCTCTGGCACTCTGACCTATGAGGCGGTGGCGCAAACGACCTCGGCGGGCCTGGGCCAGACCACCTGCATCGGCATCGGCGGCGACCCGGTCAACGGCACCAGCTTCATGGAATCGCTGGAGATGTTCCTCGCCGACGACGAAACGTTAGGCATCATTATGATCGGCGAGATCGGCGGGGATGGCGAGGTGAAGGGCGCGGAGTTCCTGAAACAGGACAGCCGCAAGAAACCGGTCGTAGGCTTCATCGCCGGCCGCACCGCCCCGCCCGGTCGCCGCATGGGCCACGCGGGCGCAGTCATCAGCGGCGGCAACGACACCGCCGACTACAAGATAGAAGTCATGCGCCAATCCGGCATCCGCGTCGCCGACTCACCGGCATCGCTGGGGCAGACGATGAAGGAGCTGATGAGTTAGCATTTCTGATTGTCATTCCGGCGCTTGACGCCGGAATCCATATCATCGGCGCAACAGCACCTGTGGATGGATTCCGGACTCAAGGTCCGGAATGACATATCTTCTATGCTATGGCCGCATCAACGCCTACCGATCCTCTGATCTAGATCGCTCTACGCCGCCGCCCTCACTGCCAGCGCCATCAATCGCGACTGCTGCTTCAACCCGCATTTCAGGAAAAACCCCTCCGATCCGGTGAGGCACGAGACGTAAATCGCGGTATGCGCGAAGGTGCGCGTGACGGTTTCCAACATCGCGCCGCCGATGCCCCGGCCCTGGTAGCCGGGGCGTACGATCACATCGGTGATGCAGGTGTCGTTCAACCCGTCGCTGAGCACCCGCGTCATGCCGATCAGGTCTTCGCCGTCATAGACGCTGACCACCTGTGCGTTCGTGGCCAGAGCGGCATCCCATCGCGCGGGATCATATTGGCCGGGCGTGCCCCAGCCAACCGACAGGAACAGGTCGACGGCCTGCCTGCCGGTGGGGCGGGTATCTGTGCACAGGTGATACGAACCATTCATCTCAGTTTTCCTTCCTGGCTGTGAAACACCCGGTTCATCCCGAAATCGGGCGTTACGGTTTCGCCTGACAGCATCAGCGCCATCAGTTCGCCGCTCAGCACCTGCGGGGCGATTCTCATGTCGGGCTGCACCAGCTTGATGCGGCCCATGTGGCTGGCGTCGTTGACCGCGGCGACAAGGCCCAGCAGCAACGACATCGTCCACGCGATACGGCTGCGGAACAAAAGGCCGATGCCCGCCAGAACCATGCCGAAGCCAAGCAGGAGAGACGCCGGTTTCTGCGGCGGCAGAGGCTGGTGCCTGTCAAAGATCTGGACCATCAGCGTAAGTCATTCGGCGCCCAGATCGCGCCGCACCAGCCAAACCGCGCCCAGGATCAGGAGAATCTCCAGCGGCACCTGCGGAAACCAGGCATCGGTGCGCAGTGCCTTACGCACGGTGGCGAAGGGTACAGCCGCGCCGTGCGAAGCGGTCCAGGCCTGAGCCGGCGAGCGTTTTCACCCGGGCTTGATACCGCGATTCGTCAGTCTCTTCCAGTCTGCTCGAACTCGGCCATCAGCCGCGCGTTGCCACGCAAGATCGAAGGTTTTGCTTCCGCCCGCGGCAACCGCCGCCTACAAACCGTGGCATGAACCCGCCGAACGACAGCAAGACGCTTACCATATGCCTGCCCTGGTGGGGGCTGGCGCCTGTGTTCCTGCTGGCTCTGCAGGTGCTGGCGTTCGTGGCGAATGGCTGCCAGGTCTCGGGCAACACGATCGACGACGCCGACTCGCTGATGCGTCTGGCCTGGCTGCGCGAGGCGGTGGCGCGCGGCAGCTGGAATGGCGGCTTCTTCGACCGCAACGGCGCGCCGTGGGGAATGGTTCTGCACTGGACGTTGCCGTTCAACTTGCTGATCCTCGGCATCGCTAGGCTGTTCTGGTTCCTGCCATTTCCCGGGCAGTTGCAGGAGGCAGGCTTCTGGACCGGACCGATCCTGCGCCTCGCGGTCGCCTTCATGGGCTACTGGGCCGCGCGGCAAAGCCTGTCCCGGCGCGCCTCGGCCTTCGCGGCCTGCCTGATCCTGTTCAGCCCGTACATGCTGAATTATGCCGACCAGGGTACGGCCAACCACCATCCCCTGCTGTATCTCGATACCGTCGTGGCGGCGGGCTTCGCCCTGGCACTGACACGCCTTCCGCAGTCGCGCTGGATGCCGGTCTGCGCCGGGGTCTTCGTCGCGTTTTGCCTGTGGTGCAGCTTTGAGCTGGTGGTGGTAGCCGGCGGCTTCTTTGCCTGGCTGTTCCTTCTGTGGGTGCGCGAAGGGCTTGTGCGAATCCGGCAGATTCTGCTGTCCAGCGCCGCCTTTGCCGCCGGGATCGACGCGGCGCTGCTGATCGATCCACCGAATGGCAGCGTCTCCACGATTGTCTACGATCACATCTCCATGCCATTTCAGACGTTGGCTTTCCTGCCGCTGGCAGCCGGGCTTTGCCTGTCGCTTGTCCGAGGCGGCGCGATCGTGCGTCTGGCCGGTACAGTGTTCGCGGCCGCGGTCTTGGGCGGCCTGTACCTGGCCGCTTGGCCCGGCGTTGTGTCAGGCGTCGGGGGCGCCATGGATCCGTATGTGAAGACCGAATGGCTGAGCGACATCGGCGAGGTACGCCCAATCCATTCGCATCGGACCATCTTGCTGTATCTGGGTCCCGCGATGCTGGGCGTGCTCCTGACGCCCCTCGTGACTCGCAAATGGATTGATCGCGCCGTCCTGGCTGGCGGCCTGCTGGGTCTTTGCGCCATGGGACAGGCGCATTACCGGTTTGCCGATTACGCCGTGATCGCGGGTGCGCTGGCGCTGGCCGCGGCGTTGGACCGCATGCTGACGCGCCGCCGTAGCCTACAAGTCATCGCCGTGTCGCTGGCCGTGCTGCTGGCCGGATCGTTCTACTCAGTCGAGATGTTGTCGAGCGTATTCGACATCAGCCTGGAACACCTGAACGACGACAAGCCACCCGCCAACAATGGAATGGTCGTGGGCGACGACGATCAGCGCAACGATGCAAACGACAATCAGGCCGCTGATAACGATAACGACGAAGTCAACGAGACCTCGGACGACGACGATGATGAGTCATGCGATCCATACGACGTGGCCGACGCGCTGAACAACGACCGCTTCCTGGATGCCAAGCCCGACGCGATCATCATGGCCGACATCAATATGACGCCTAAGATTTTGTACTGGACGCATGACCGTACCGTGGCCGGCAACTATCATCGCGATAACAAGGGTATCAAGGACAACTACCTGTTCTTCCGCGACCTTGACGACCAAGCCGCAAAAGGTATCGCGCAAGCGCGCGGGATCGACTTCGTGCTGATCTGCGGCAAGGGTGACGACGCGGACTACTCGTACTCGACTACCGCGAAGGCTCGTGCCGCCACGGCCGACAAATCCGTACCCGCGACACCGGAGCCGACTTTGTATACAAGGCTGGCACAACAGAACCCGCCGTCCTGGCTGAAACTGCGGCGCTGGCCGGACGACACAGCGACTGGGCTGTTGCTGTACCAGGTCGATCTTGGCCGGTAACGATTAACCGACGGATTTTACGTCCGGCCGATTAACCGGAACACAGCGACCAATCTAACCG
>CALMVH010000324.1:994-12037 GCA_937873165.1 uncultured Rhodospirillales bacterium | reverse complement strand
ATCTATGGGGAAGCAACCCGGCAGGAGGCCGATAGCTTGAAAGAGGAAGGGATCGAAGTGGCAGCGATCCCTTGGGTGAGAAAAACGGACGCGTGAGCGGAAACTGCCGCTTACTGGTGATAGCCGGTGCTGTAGCCACCCCGGTACTCGCCCGGCCAGTACGGCGAGCCGGTGTCGAGATTGCGGTCGGGAGTGCAGGCCGCCAGCAAAAGAATGGCAGACACGGCGATCAGCGATGCGAGTTTCATAAGACGGGCCCTTATTTTTGTATAATTGTCGTGACGCCGCCCGACGCGCCGCCATACACCGATCCGCCACTGCTCGGCGAGCTTGGGTTTCCAAGCGAGCAGGCCGACAAGCCTATCAGCAAAAGCAGGGAAGCAACTGGTTTTATCATGGTCGTGCCCGTGACGTATCGACCATCCACCGTGCCACAAACTGGCAGCGGGTTCAATTCAGCGATAATAGCCACGCGGGCAGTTCCGCCATGCCGGACAAGCGGACGAACCGGTCATGGTCTCCGCTCGCTTCGCTCTCAGGGCTCCAGCGGGACGCATAGGGAATGTGGACGCCCCACCCGCCTGCCTCGATAGCGGGCAGCACGTCGGCTTGCAGCGAGTTTCCGATCATAGCGGACGTCCCGGCTTCGCCGTACCGCGCGAACAGGCGGGCATAGGTCGCCCGGTCCTTGCTGCTGACGATCTCGACCGCTTCGAACAGATCGCCCAAGCCGGAGCTGGCCAATTTCTGTTCCTGGTTCAGCAACTCGCCGCGCGAGATCAAAACCAGCCGGTACTGCTCCGACAGGGTTCTCAGCGTGGTGGACACACCCTCAAGAAGCCGGACAGGCAGGCCCAGCATGGCACGGCCCGCCGCCAGGATCTCGCCGATCATCGACACCGGCGCGTCGGCATGCATCACCTCCAGCGCCGTCTCGATCATCGACAGGGTAAACCCCTTTACCCCGTACCCATACAGATGCAGGTTACGCTCCTCCGCCGCCTGGAGCCGGGCTTCCAGGTGATCCGGCGAGGCATACGCCGCCATCAGCTCATGAAAGCGCCGATGCGTGAAATCGAACAATGAATCGTCGTGCCACAAGGTATCGTCGGCATCGAAGCAAAGGGTTTGCAGGGTCATTGCCCAGTGAAGGGCTTGGCCTTGAAATGGTCCTGCACCGTAGGCGGACGCTTCACTGCTTCTTCTTGCCTGGTCTTCGCATCGGGATAGCGAGCATAGTATCCTCCCACCAGGACGTCCGGAGGCTGCATAGCCAGTTCAGGTTCGATCCCCGACCGGGTAAAACGGGCTTGCCTTTCCCTCAGCAACTGATCCCTGAAGTAGCCTGCGTGTGCGTCGGGACGGAAACCCGTCCCGCCATCCGGCACGCGGGGATTGGCAACAACGAGCGTGTTGGTTCGAGGCTGATAGTAAATATCTCTTCCATTCACCGCCTGCACAACCTTGGTATCGGCCGCGATGATCGTCCTGACTATATGAGCCTCAAGGCTTGGTCCGTCTTTGACGCCGATGTCGACCCCGTGCTTGCCGCCGAGAAACTGGCCTTGCACGAGATGAGCGGAGGCATGGCCGATCATCTGTCGGGCGATGCCTTCGGGCGTATAAGGGGGCTTAGCCACGGCTTGCGTCCGCTTCGAACCGTTCAACCATTTCTTCCAGCACCGCTCGCAGGCGCTCATGCATCTGCCGGATCAGGGTTTCGTCGAGCCCGTACGTTTCCAGGTCGATCCCGGCGCGAAACTCGTCGCATGTACCGACTGTTCCGTAGATCGAGTCAAACAGGCTTTGCGTGACCTTCAGCACGGAGGGTTGAAGGGGGTCGTGCGGATCGTGGATGACCTGCGCCAGGTAACGGGCTGCATCCTCGACGTCGCCGGGATCAAGGTCGTAGGCAGCAAGGTCGAGCCCAGCTAGGTTCTCGCGCGCCGTCTCGCAGATGCGCCAAAGGGCGTCGACTTCCGCAGGGGTGGCAGCGAACATCACGTTTGCGGAATCACATTCGACCAGATTCATGATGAGCCGACCTCCGGACAGGGCAGACCCTCAGGTCTTCGGTCTATCCATAGCTTTGGATCAAACTGCCGGCAATCAGATACCAACCGTCGATCAGCACGAAGAAGATGATCTTGAACGGCAGCGAGATGGTGACCGGCGGAAGCGACACCATGCCCATGGCCATCAGAATGGAGGCCACCACCATGTCGATGATGATGAACGGGATGAAGATCAGGAATCCGATCTCGAACCCTTTGCGCATCTCCGATATCACAAAGGCAGGCGTGAGTATCTGCAAGGGCACGTCGTGGGGGGTCGCGAACGGACCCTGGTGCGACAGGTCCGTGAACAATTGCATGTCCTTGTCGCGCACGTGTTTCAGCATGAACAGCCGGAAGGGATCGACCGTGCGCTGGAAGGCGGTGACCTCGTCGATCTTCTGGTCCATCAGCGGGTGGATGCCGTTGTTGTAGGCGGCAGTGAAGGTTGGCGTCATGATGAAGCCGGTGAGGAACAGGGCGAGGCTCAGCATCACGGTATTGGGCGGGGTTTGCTGCGTGCCGAGCGCCGAACGCAGCAGCGACAGCACGATCACGATGCGGGTGAAGCACGTGGTGATCATCAGGATGCCGGGCGCGATCGACAGCACGGTCAGCAGCGCCAGCATCTGGACCACGCGGCCGGTCAGGGACGCGCCCCCTGCCCCGCTCGCGCCATTCGCGCCGCCCAGGTTCAGCGACAGGGTTTGCGCGGAAACCGGCAGGGCGACCAGCGCCACGGCCAGAACAGCCGGCAAGGCGGGAACAAGGCGGCGCATCATGGGAACTCCGTTGGGACCGCAGGCTGCGTGGAAGCCGGACGGCTTTCGATCACCGTTTCGCCCGCGTGCCCCAGCAGGATCAGGTGTTCGGTGTCGTCCCGACGCACCAGGACCAGCCGCCGCCGGGCATCCAGCGGCAGGATTTCCACGACACTCATCCGGCGGATTTTCGAACGCGTGCCCAGCGGCAGCCCCCCAGCCGTCAGGTTGAAGCGCCGCACGACCCACGACAGGGTCAGCAGCAGGCCGAGTACGAAGACCAGCGAAAGCATGGCACGCAGGTAAAGGGCGGTATCCATCAGACCGCCTCGAACTGCTGCTTCAAGTCGGCTTCGATCCCGTTCAGGCGGTCGAGTACGCCTTCGAGCTCGGGCAGGTGCTTGCGCGAGTGAGGAACGGCTTGCGCGAGGCGCACGCACAACAGGTTGGTCTCACGGTCGAGGCCGGTGAGGTCGACCCGCTCGCCGCGCGCGATGGCCTCGTGCGCCTGGTCCAGGCGCGCGGCAATGGCGCCGATCCGGTCTTCGATGCTCGGTTCGTCAGCTAGTTCCAACCCGGCTCTTCCTTCATCTGCCCGTTGACGCGGTAAAGATACGCAATGATCTCGGCAACCGCGACCAGTGCTTCCGTAGGAATCTCGCATCCGACATCGACGGATGCCAGAAGCTCGGCAAGGTCGGCATCCTCGCGCACCTTCACACCGTTCTCGAACGCCAGAGCCAGAATGCGCTCGGCCAGCGCACCGCGGCCCGTCGCTATCACGCGGGGCGCGCCTGCCTCGCCCCGCGTATAGCTGAGTGCCGCCGCAACAGGTCGTGCGGCCTTGGCCTGACCGGGACGCTTGCCAAACAACTCCGTCATGCTGCGGTTATGCGGGCAAGGCCGTTAACCATTCGTGAACGATACAGCGCACGACTACAAAGGGGAGTGGAAGGGTGTTCGAGACCTTCACCGAATCTTAAGCATGCGGATGGTAAGGCTGATTGTCCCGTATCAGGCGGTTCCGCCTCCAAGGATCGACCATGGACCTGTCTCAACTCGGCCTGTTCAACGGCATCGTCGGCAAGATGAACTGGCTAGTCCAGCGCCAGAACGTCATCGCGCAGAACGTCGCCAATCTCGATACGCCCGGATACGAGGCGCAGGACATCACACCTTTCAGCTTCAAAACCATGATGAAGAAGGTCACTACCGTTGCGACCGACCCCGCGCACATCCAGCTGGCCAGCGACGGTTCGGGTGGCGACGCCAAGGAAAGCTCGGTGCTGCGCACGTCTTGGGAACTGAAGCCGGACGGCAACGCCGTTTCCAACGAGCGCGAGATGAAGAAGGCCGCCGACACGGCCGCGGACTATCAGCTGGTCACCAACATCTACAAGCATTCCATCGGCTTGATGAAAACCGCCCTTGGCGGCAATGCTTAAAGGAGCCGCCGCATGGACCTGACCAAGATCATGGACATCTCGACCTCGGGCATGGAGGCGCAGGGAACGCGCCTGAAGACCATCGCCGAGAACCTGGCCAATGCGAACTCTCTGTCCCAGACGGCGGGCGGCGATCCTTACCGGCGCAAGATCGTGACCTTCAAGAACGAGCTGGACCACGCCACGGGCGAAAACCAGGTCAAGGTCGACAAGGTCCTGACCGACAAAAGCGATTTTCCGACGAAGTACGATCCCAGCAACCCCAGCGCCGACGCGACCGGCTACGTCAAGACCCCGAACGTCAACTCGCTGGTCGAGGCCATGGACATGCGCGAAGCGGAGCGGTCGTACGAAGCCAACGTCAACATGGTCAGCGTATCGAAATCGATGCTGCTGAAAACCATCAACCTTCTGCAATAGGCGTAAATCATGGTCGTGCCGTTCAATACCGCCATCAACGCCTATAACAGCGTCGCGAAATCCATTGGCGTACCCAGTTCGGACGAGGGCGCCAGCGCTTCGACGGGCCCGTCGTTCAGCGACTTCATCCAGGCTTCCGTGCAGGATGCCATCAAGACCGAGCACACGGGCGAGGATGTCAGTGCCAAGGCGCTGGTAGGCAAGGCAAGCGCCAACGATGTTGTTGTCGCGATGACCAATGCGGAGATGACGCTTCAGGAAGTCACGAAGATCCGCGACCAGGTGGTTTCGGCCTACCAGGACATCCTGAAGATGCCGATCTGAGACGACCTGCGCTCAATGACCGAGCAGGAGCTTCTCGATATCATGCGGGATGCGGTGTACACGGCGCTGGTCGTGTGCGCGCCGCCGGTCCTCAGCGCACTGGTCGTGGGCGTGATCGTTTCCCTGTTCCAGGCCCTGACATCACTCCAGGAACAGACGATCGCCTTTATCCCTAAGATCGTGGCGGTATTCGTGTCGCTGATCGTCTTCGCGCCCTTCATGCTGCATACGCTCAGCGACTTTACCACGCGGCTGGTCGACCGCATTGTTTCGATGCAGTAGGCCGGTCCATGGGCATCATCGAAGACCTTAACGCGCTGCTGGCCGCGAACGTGTTCGCCGTGCTGCTGGTGTTTTCCCGCGTCGGCACGGCGCTGATGCTGATGCCGGGCGTCGGCAGCCCCTACACGCCCGCCCGTACCCGGCTGCTGCTGGCCCTCGGTCTCAGCGTGTGCATCGCCCCCCTTGTGCGATCCGAGCTGCCAAGCCAGCCCGCCAGCCTGCCAGCCCTGTTCGGCCTGATCGCGGGTGAGGCGGTGATCGGCGCTTTTCTCGGCACGATCTCGCTGATCTTCATGGGCGTGTTCGACACTGCGGGGCAGATGATCTCGACCCAGATGGCCCTGTCCGCCGCCTATATCTAAAACCCGCAGGCGCAGGCGCAATCCTCGATCCCCGGCACGCTGATGTCCACCACGGCGGTTGTGATGATCTTCATAACCGACATGTATCAGCTGCTGATCATCTCGATCGTCGAAAGCTACCATGTCCTGCGCTACGACAGCCTGTCGATGTTCAGCGACATGTCGGATGCCGTTGCCCATCTCGTGGGCCAGACCTTTACGCTGGCGGTCGAGATGGCGGCCCCGTTCCTGGTGCTGGGGCTGGTGATGTATACGGTGTTCGGCCTGATCGGGCGGCTGTTGCCGCAGATCCAGGTATTCTTCGTGACGCTGCCCCTGCAGATCGGGCTGGGTTTCATAATATTCTCGCTGACCTCGGGCTTGATCCTGCGCTTCTGGCTGCAATCATTCATCGACACGCTGCGCACGATGGGATTCGGCTGAGCCATGGCGGAAGATGACAGCGGCCAAAAGACTGAACAACCCTCCCAAGGGCGGATCGACCAGGCGAAGTCGCGCGGCGAAAGCCCGCAAAGCCGCGAGCTGAACCACTGGTTCGTGATCGGCACGGCCACCTTGGTGATCCTGGCATTCGCGCCGCACCTGGCGGAGACGATGGTGGGGAACCTGCGGAACTTCATCGCGCACCCGCAGGACGTGCCCGACGATACGGCCTCGCTGGAGGGCCTGCTGGCCGATACCGTCGAACATGCGGGTCTCGCCATACTGGTGCCGATGATCCTCCTGCTGATCGGGGCTGCCGCGGGCACGCTGTTCCAGACGGGCCTGATCTTCTCCGCCTCGCCCCTGACCCCGCGCTTCAGCAAAATCTCGCCGGTGTCAGGATTTCACCGGCTGTTTTCGGTGCGTGCACTGATCGAGTTCGGCAAGAACCTGGCAAAGCTTGGCATCATCGCATCGGTTTCGTTCATCGTGGTGAAGCCATCGATTGTCGAGATCGAGCACCTGATGTTCCTCGAACCCGCCGGAATCGTAGGTGAAATCAGGCATCTCGTGCTGCGGCTGGCGTTTGCGATCTTTGCGACCCTGACCATCGTCATGCTGGCCGACATCATCTACCAGCGCTTTGCCTTTATCGCCCGCCTGCGCATGAGCCGGCAGGAGCTGAAGGATGAATCGAAGCAGAACGAAGGCGATCCGATCATTAAGCAGCGTATCCGGCAATTGCGCATGGCCCGCGCTCGCCAGCGCATGATGCAGAACGTACCGAAAGCCGACGTGGTGATCACCAACCCGACGCACTTCGCGGTGGCGTTGAAGTACAACCCCGCGGAAATGGCGGCACCCATTTGCCTGGCGAAGGGCCAGGACCTGATTGCCTTGAAGATCCGCGAGATCGCAACCACCAACAAGATCGCCATTGTCGAGAACCCGCCCTTGGCCCGTGCGCTGCACGCCAGCGTCGAGGTGGACGAGCCGATCGCGCCGGAACATTACAAAGCCGTCGCCGAAGTCATATCCTATGTGTTCCGCTTGAAGGGCCGAACGATCAACTCATGAAATGCGCAGCCAGATGACAATCGAGACGACCGAAGACCTGATCCGCCCGACACTCGCGCCCAGCAAGCTGGTGCCGGTGCCGACCCTGCTGAGCCTCGGCGTCACGCTCATGACGCTGGCCATTGCCGGTTTCGGGGCGCAGCGCATGGGCTTCGACCCCAAGGGCGTCTGGACAATGGTGTGCATCGTGTGGATGGCGGTTTTTGCCTCCATCGCCACCTTGATGTTGCAGAACCAGCGCCGTTACCAGCGCCTGACCGAGGCCTTGCTGGCCGCTATCCTGGAACGCAGCAAGGCCGGACGCGTGGTTTTCGACGAATCAGGCACGGCGCTATGCTCGAACACGGAATTCGCGCGCATGACCGGCGGCATGACGACCGACAAAGGCCTGCGCCGGCTGTTTCTGGAACCGAAGCAAAGCGAGGACATCTACGAAGGGTTGTGGCGCAAGGCGAGCCAGGGCGAGGAAGCGCGCGGCGACCTGATGGGATCGGGAGGCGCCTGGTACAACATCAGCATCAGCCCCATCGAGGAATGGCCCGGGTTCGTGCAGTGGCGCATCGCCAACATCACCCGCCGCAAGGTAAGCGAGGACGAGCAGCGGACGGAGCGCGCGAAGCTGATCGATTTCCTGGACAATGCCCCCGGCGGCTTCTTCTCGGTCGACGAGCATGGGTGCTTCCTGTTCGTCAACCGGACATTTGCCGAATGGGTCGGCTCGACCATCGAGGAACTGCGCCACGGTCCGCACCGCCTCCACGAATTCCTGGTACATCCGCCTGTCGAAGGCATGCCGTACGACCTGATCCAGGGAGGCGGCACGTCGCAGCATGGCGAGGTGATCTTCCGCTCGCTGGCAGGCACGATCTTTCCTGCGTCCGTCACGCAAACAGTCGTGGTGGACGAGGACGGATCGATCCGCACCCGCGCGGTGGTGCACGACCTGCTGAAAGAGCGCGAGATGCAGGATGCGCTGGCGCAATCGCAGCGCCGCTTCCAGCGGTTCTTCGAGGATGCGCCCATCGGCATCGCGCTGGTTGACCGGCAGGGCGCGGTGATCGAGTGCAACGACATGATGGCGGTCATGACGGCCCGTCCGCTGGGAGAAGCCAAGGGCCTGACGCTGGGCGACCTCCTGGCGCCCGCCGATCGCGCCAAGGTGGCGGCGATGCTGGCGGGCGCGGACATCCCGGCGCATCCGGTCGAGGTCCGTCTGGCGGGCGATCACGAAACGGTGGCGCAGCTGTTCGTGCGCGTGCTGCACGATCCAGGCACCGAGGACGATACGTTCATCCTGCATTTCATCGACTTTACCGAACGCAAGAACCTGGAAACGCAGTTCGCGCAATCGCAGAAGATGCAGGCGGTCGGCCAGTTGGCGGGCGGCATCGCGCACGATTTCAACAACCTGCTGACCGCCATGATCGGCTTCTGCGACCTGCTGCTGCTGCGCCACAAACCGGGCGACTCATCCTTCGGCGATATCATGCAGATCAAGCAGAACGCCAACCGCGCCGCCAATCTGGTGCGCCAGCTTCTGGCCTTCAGCCGCCAGCAAACGCTGCAGCCGCGCGTTCTGGACGTAACCGACGCCCTGACCGAACTGCTGCACCTGCTGCGCCGCCTGATCGGCGAGAACATCGAGCTGGGCATGGTTCACGGCCGCGATCTGGGCCTCGTGCGGGTCGATCAAGGTCAGTTGGAGCAGGTGCTGATCAACCTGTGCGTCAACGCACGCGACGCCATGCCCCGTGGCGGCAAGCTGACGATCAAGACCATGAACCGCAAGACCCGCACGGGCCTGCGCTTGTCCGGCGAGGACATGCCGCCGGGTGACTGGGTCGTAATCAGCGTCACCGACACCGGCACGGGCATTCCGCCCAACATCTTGACACGCATCTTCGAGCCGTTCTTTTCAACCAAGGAGGTGGGTTCGGGCACGGGCCTCGGCCTCTCGACCGTCTACGGCATCGTGCGTCAGACCGGCGGCTACGTGAACGTGGAGTCCACGGTGGGCGAGGGCACGGTCTTCTGGATCTACCTGCCCCGCCACGAGGCGGAACAGAAGGCCGAACCCGCCACCGAAGTCCCGCAGGAAAAGACGGCGGGCGACCTGACCGGCATCGGCCAGATCCTGCTGGTGGAAGACGAGGACGCCGTGCGCATGTTCAGCGCCCGTGCCCTGCGCAACAAGGGTTACCAGGTCAGCGAGGCCGCCAGCGGCGAGGCTGCGCTGGCCGTGCTGACGGAGGCCAGGACACCGATGGACCTGCTGATTACCGACGTGATCATGCCGAACATGGACGGCCCGACGCTGGTCAGCGAGGTCAGGCGCACGCAGCCCGACCTCAAGGTGATCTTTATCTCGGGCTACACGGAAGACAAGGTGCGCAGCCAGTTCGCCAGCGACGAGGAAATCCACTTCCTGCCAAAGCCCTTCACGCTGAAACAGCTTGCGGTCAAGGTAAAGGAAGTCATGTTCCCGGGAGACAAGTAGGGTTTCCTTCATGAAGTCCCAGATTACACACTCATCAAGTGTGCCATGATGCTTCTACTCTCGATCTTTTGGCTTTGCGTTGACTTTGCTTAAAATGCCGTTTAGATTTCGCCTCGTCTTCTTAACGGAGGTTTCCATGTTTTGCCTGACTTGTATGCAGTTGATGTGGCTGTGCATGTGCGTGAAGGTCGGGTCCGAACAGGGCGAGACCACCACTGCGCATGCTCATCATGGTGGTTCGGGTTGTTGTTCCGGCCATGTTCACGCGGACGCCGCACACGGCTGATCGCGAACGGTTCGCGCCATTTAAAAGAGCGGCTTTGAGGCCGCTCTTTTTTTATACCTGCAACCTCTTGCAGAACCAGAACAAAGCGCGTACATCGGGACCATTGCCATCCACGATGGCCCCGTGCGAGAAGGATGCAGACCATGAGCGCAACACCGACCCTGAAGGTCGTCGAAAGAGACGGAATGGACAAGCAGAAGGCTATCGAAGCCGCCCTCGGCCAGATCGAACGCGCGTTCGGCAAGGGCTCGATCATGAAGCTGGGCAGTCGTGCCTCCGTCGAGACGGAAGTGATCCCCACGGGTTCGCTCAGCCTGGACATCGCGCTCGGGATCGGCGGACTGCCGCGCGGGCGCATCATCGAAATCTTCGGGCCGGAAAGTTCGGGCAAGACGACGCTGGCGCTCCATGCCGTCGCCTCGGCGCAAAAACTCGGCGGCACCTGCGCCTTTGTCGACGCGGAGCATGCGCTCGATCCTTCCTACGCCCGCAAGCTCGGCGTCAATATCGACGAGCTGCTGATCTCGCAGCCCGACGCCGGCGAGCAGGCGCTGGAGATCGCCGACACGCTGGTGCGCTCGGGCGCGATCGATGTGCTGGTGATCGACAGCGTCGCGGCCCTGGTGCCGCGCGCCGAGCTGGAAGGCGAGATGGGCGACAGCCACGTGGGCCTGCAGGCCCGCCTGATGAGCCAGGCGCTGCGCAAGCTGACGGGATCGATCTCGAAATCCAGCACCATCGTGATCTTCATCAACCAGATCCGCATGAAGATCGGCGTCTCGTACGGCAGCCCGGAAACGACCACCGGGGGTAACGCGCTGAAGTTCTACGCCTCGGTGCGCCTCGATATCCGGCGCATCGGCTCGATCAAGGAGCGTGAGACGGTGACCGGCAACCAGACCCGCGTGAAGGTGGTCAAGAACAAGCTGGCCCCGCCCTTCCGGGTCGTGGAGTTCGACATCATGTATGGCGAAGGCATCAGCCGGTTCGGCGAACTGATCGACCTCGGCGTACAGGCCGGAATCGTCGACAAGTCGGGATCGTGGTATTCCTACGACGGGCAGCGCATCGGCCAAGGCAAGGAAATCGCCAAGGTCTTCCTGAAGGAAAAC
>CALMVH010000324.1:0-984 GCA_937873165.1 uncultured Rhodospirillales bacterium | reverse complement strand
GCAGAAAATCCGGGGCAACGCGGGTATCGTGTCCAATGCCATGATCGGCACCCCCGAATCGGACGGCGACGACGACGCGCTGGAAGCCTGATCCGTTGTTACGTCCGCGACGGCAAAATTCGGACGATGGTCCGGGTTTGCGCCTCGCCGGGGGGTGATATCCTGGCAGTATGTTACATAAGGCTGGTTTATAGTCGTGACGCGGTGCTGCGCCGGTCGCTTCATAAAGTCGCTGCGCAGTAGCAACGAGCATGCTATCGACTTCGCATGTCCGAAATCGATCCTACCGTGCTTAACAAGCAATTCCTGCGACTGCAGCGATACCAGCAGATTCTGCTGGACTACAGTCAGATGGCGTCCGAAAGCAGCGATATCGACCGCCTGCTGGAGCTTACAACCGTTCAGGCGTCGCGCGGCATCGGGATAAAGCATACCAAGATCATGCGCTACCGGCCCGAGCAAGGCGACCTTCTGATGGTAGCAGGGATAGGTTGGCATGCGGGCGTCGTAGGCAATACGATCCTGGCAACCGATCTTGGATCGGCGCCCGGCCAGGCGTTGCAAACCCGTCAACCCGTAATCGTGTACGATTTGCCGAACGACCGCCAGATCCGCTACCCGGCGGTTCTGAGGGATCATGGCATCATCTCGGTTCTGAATGTGCCTATCGTGGTCAACGGCACTGTCTGGGGGGTACTGGAGGTCGATAGTGAAACCGCCCGGCATTTCGGGTCGGACGATTCCGGCTTCCTGCACACGCTGGCCAATATCCTGGGCTTGGCGGTCAGTGGCCGATTGCGGCTGCAACAAGCCAACAAGGCCGCAACTGACGCGACGCTGGCAGCCACCAATCAGCAAAACCTGTTCGAGGAGTTGCAGCACAGGAGCAAGAACGACTTCCAGCTTGTCCAATCTCTCCTGCTGATCCAGCGAGGCAAGCTGTCCGACGAAGACGCGCGGGAAAGCCTTTCTCATATCATGGAC
>CALMVH010000323.1:2097-5119 GCA_937873165.1 uncultured Rhodospirillales bacterium | reverse complement strand
CCCGGAACGTCGCGATCGGCCACGGCCGTCGCCGAAACGATCGTGCCGAACGGCGCGAACATCTCGTTAATTTCTTCCGATGTCATCTGGTACGGGATGTTTCCCACGTACAGCTTCTTCTGACCCATCTATCGTCCTTCTCTCATACGCTTCGTCGCCCGGCCCGCCCTCAGGCTTGAATCCGGCATCACCACTGAACATCCTTATCACCGGGTGCGGAGCGCAACCGGTCAGAGCCGACGAAGTCGAGGAGGAACGCCTGCCTGAAGACCAGAGCCGCCTATCCTATCGATCCAACACAACCCCGGAAAGACCGTCTTCCAGTACTGACGACTGTCTTATGGGACTTTTGGCAAGTCAAGTCCAGCGGTTTCTTCACTTAAGCCATAAACCTAACAAATTGCCGCCGGGTTGCTTTCCCGCAGCCGCGGCGGTATGCAAAGCGGCACCCGCCCAAAGCTCCAGGAACCATCATGACTCTGCGCCCGCGCCCGGCGATCCGGGATGCCTTTACCTTCGACGATGTGCTGCTCGTGCCCGCAAAATCGGCCGTCCTGCCCGCGACCGCCGACACCCGCACGCGGCTGACCCGCACCATCGCGCTGGGCATTCCCCTGCTGTCGGCGGCGATGGATACTGTGACGGAGGCGGCTTTGGCGATTGCCATGGCGCAGGCAGGCGGCCTGGGGGTTCTGCATCGCAATATGACGGTTGATCGCCACGCCGACGAAGTGCGCAAGGTCAAGCGCTTCGAATCCGGCATGGTCGTGAACCCCATCACCATCCATCCCGACGCCACCCTGGCGGCGGCGCTGGCGCTGATGGCCACGCATTCGATTTCGGGCATTCCGGTGGTGGAGGATAGCGGCCGGCTGGCGGGCATCCTGACGCACCGTGACGTTCGCTTCGCCTCGCAGCCCGACCAGAAGATCAGCGAGCTGATGACGCACGAGAACCTGATCACCGTCACGGATTCAGTCAACCGCGGGGACGCCAAGCGCCTGCTGCACCAGCACCGCATCGAAAAACTGCTGGTGGTAGACCGCGATTATCGCTGCGTAGGGTTGGTGACGGTCAAGGATATCGAGAAGGAACAGCACCATCCCAATGCCTGCAAGGATGCAAACGGCCGGCTGCGCGTGGCGGCGGCGGTCAGCACCGGCGACAAGTCGGTTGAGCGCGCGGCGGCGCTGGTCGAGGCGGGAGCCGACCTGATCGTCGTCGATACCGCGCACGGGCATTCGGCAGGCGTGCTTGAAACCGTGTCGCGCATCAAGGTGATGGCGGGCAACGTCGCGACGGGCGACGGCGCGCGCGCGCTGATCGACGCGGGCTCCGATTGCGTCAAGGTCGGCATCGGTCCCGGCTCCATCTGCACCACCCGCATCGTCGCGGGCGTCGGCGTGCCGCAGCTGACGGCGGTGATGGATGCGGCCGATGCGGCGCACGAGCGTGGCATTCCCGTGGTGGCCGACGGCGGCATCAAGTTCTCAGGCGACCTTGCCAAGGCGATCGCGGCGGGTGCGGATGCCGCGATGCTGGGATCGCTGTTTGCCGGAACGGAGGAAGCGCCGGGCGACGTGGTGTTGTTCCAGGGCCGCAGCTACAAGTCGTATCGCGGCATGGGCAGCCTCGCCGCGATGAACAAGGGCTCGGCCGACCGGTACTTCCAGGGCGACGTGCGCGACGCGGAAAAGCTGGTGCCGGAAGGCGTGGAGGGCCGCGTGCCCTACAAGGGCCCGGTCGGCAGCGTGATTCACCAGCTGGTGGGCGGGCTGAAAGCCTCGATGGGTTATACCGGCAACGCCACCATCGCCGACATGCAGCGCGGCTGTGAATTCGTGCGCATCACCAACGCGGGCCGGCGCGAAAGCCATGTGCACGACATCCAGATCACCGCCGAGGCGCCGAACTACCGGCAGGATTTGTCGTAGCTTGAACTTTACTGGCGACACTCCGCCTGTCACGCGATCGCGCTCGAAGCTGTCCGTTGTCTGACGCGACCGGTCGGTGTAAGATTGAAGATGTCGCAAAAAACGACCGCTGATCAGATCAAGATGGCTTGTGAAGCGGTCGAGTACACGTCAGCCATGCGCACCGCATGGTTCGGCCAGCGTCTCTGAAAGCAACCGCCTTCGACCCGCTTGGTCGATGGCAGCCGTCAGCGCTTATCGGTGCTGGCGCGACCGCTGGAGCGCTAAAATGCAATATGAGATTGCAATCGTAGGGGCGGGTCTAGGCGGCCTGATGCTAGCCCGTGTCCTGCACGTGAACGACGTTGCCGCGAGAGTCTATGAAGCCGAGGCGACAGCCAGCGCACGGGCGCAGGGAGGGTTGCTCGACATCCACGAGCATGGCGGCCAGCGTGCGCTGAAGGACGCAGGCCTGCTCGACCAGTTCCTGAGCCTCGTTCGTCCCGGCGAAGATGCCAAGCGCGTCGTCGACCAGGACGGAAACGTTCTGTTGGACAAACCCGGCGATCCAAGTTCGTCTCGCCCGGAAGTGGACAGGGGCGAACTTCGCGACATGCTGATCCGGTCGCTTCCGGCCGGGACGATCCGATGGGATCGCAAGGTGCAGTCCATCGCCAGGGATGGGAACCGGCCTGCCGTCACCTTTGCCAATGGCGCGACGATCAAGGCCGACGTGCTGGTGGGGGCGGACGGCGCGTGGTCCAGGGTCCGGCCTCTGCTCTCGGACATCAGGCCCGCCTATTCGGGTACCTGCTTCATCGAGATAGCGCTTCTTCGTGGTGGTTCCCGCCTTAAGGCATCCATCGACGCAATCGGCCACGGCACACTCATGGCGGTCGCTCCGGGCAAGGGCATCATGGTGCATCGCTACCCGGATGGGACTGTATGCGGCTACGCGGCATTGAACCGGGTTGAGGACTGGATGCGCTCCATCGACTTCGGCGACGCCCGCGCCGGCTTGGCGCAGGTCGCCAAACAGTTCGCGGGATGGGCTCCGCACCTGACTGCGTTCATCATCGAAAGCCAGGTCCATCCGGCGCTTCGCCCGA
>CALMVH010000323.1:0-2087 GCA_937873165.1 uncultured Rhodospirillales bacterium | reverse complement strand
GGTGCCGGGGGAACCGGGTACCGGGACTCACCTTGCTAGGCGCTGCGGCGCACCTGATGTCGCCATGCGCGGGCGAGGGCGCCAATCTCGCCATGGGCGAGGGCGCCGAGCTCGCCAAGGCGATCCTTCGCTATAGCGGCGACACGGAAGCCGCGCTTACAGCTTACGAATGCGACCTTTTTCCTCGCAGCAGCGCGGTCGCCGAGGCGTCCGCACGAAACTTAGTCCGGTTTTTCGGCGAAAGCGCGCCCTGGAGTGTGGTCGAACTGTTCAACGCCTTTTGATCATAAGGCGAGTTATGAACGGGCGGCAAAGAACGGGTTTGTAGGGAAAGCCAAGTTTGACCGCTTTACACAATGCTGCCATCTGGATGCATCTGACGGTCAGCGTCTTGCGAGCAACTCGTCTAACGCCGCGCCGACATCGGCGACCACCTGGTGCCACTCGCCGGACCGGTGCTGCCGGAACAGGCGGGCGGAGGGGTACCAGGGGCTGTGGGTCCTGTTCTTCAGCCAGCGCCAGTCCTTGGCAGGCGGCATCACGATCCAGACCGGCTTGTTCAGGGCACCCGCCAGGTGCGCGACGGATGTATCGACCGAGATCACGAGGTCCAGGTTCTGGATGGCGGCCGCCGTTTCGGTAAAGTCGGTCAGGTCGCGGGCGACGTTCGTCAGGTTGCCGCGCGGCTCGATCTGCGCCCCGGGCGTGCCGACCTGCAGGGAATAGAACTGCGCGCCCGCACGATCCAGCCATGGGGCAATCTGGGTAAAACTCATCGAACGCTTGTAGTCCTCGGCATGCCGGACATCGCCGGACCAGACCAGACCGATCTTCACCGTGCCAGCGGGCTGCGCCAGTGTTCTGGACCATCTGGCGATTTTGGCCGGGGCCGGATACAGGTACGGCGTAGCGGCGGGTATCGTTTCCAAGGTCGTGCCGAAGCGTTCGGGCAGGCTCAACAGCCCCACCCACGCCTTGAAGGGCAGGTTGCGGTAGATTTCGGTCGGGCTGGCCTTCTGCATGGGATGGCCCAGCCGCTTCGCCAGCCAGCCGAGACGCCACTTGTCCCACCGGTAGTATCCGCGCGGGATCACGCGGATGTTCGGGTGCTTCAGGGCTTCGGCGAACAGCGACACGATATAAGGCTGGACCTCGAACAGGATCTTGTGCCCCCCGTCGGCCAGCAGCCGCACGTACCGGCTGAACTGGATGGCGTCGCCGTAGGCCTGCTCCATCACGACCAGCAGCGCACCGCCCAGCTGCTTGGGCGTTTCGCCTTTCCACACCGGCTGGGAAAAGCCGCAGCGCGGAAACTCGATGTAGCCCGTGTTCTCGGCCCAGCGCCATTCGTGCTCCTTCCAGCCCTTCTCCAGGTCGCCGCGCATCAGGTGCACGAATGCCGCGTTCAGGTGCGCGGGGCCGCAGTTCGGGTCCATCGCCAGCACCCGGTCCAGCACCGGCAGAGCCTTGTCGTCTTCCTCCAGCCGTTGATAGGCGCTGGCGAGCGCCAGCAGGTCCGGCACGGTCTTCGCCTTGTGCTTCAGCCGGAACACGGCCGCGCGATGATCCGTGTCGCTGCCGCCCACGCCCTTTACGTGCTGCTGGGCGGCGGTGCGATTGGCTATCACCAGCTTTTCGCCCGGCGCCAACGTCAGGCTCATATCGTAGGCCTGCACCGCCTCCTCGAACTTCGTCTGCTGCGCCAGCGCGCCGCCCAGCCCCGCGTAGGCAAGGGCCGCCTGCCGCTTGTCGCCCTGCTTTTTGAAACGATCCGCCAGGTTGCGATAAAAGTCCGGAATGTTCGGGTTCAGCCGGATCGCCTGCCCCAACAGCGCAATGGAGTCGGCCTCATTGCCCTTGTGCCCTGCCAGCAAAGCCCGGAAATGCACGATATGGGCATTCTTGGGATCGCTTTTCTGCAGCTTGGCGTACAGGGCCTCGGCTTCGTCGTGCCTGCCCTGTTCGTGAAGCTGTACCGCCTGTTTGAACTGTCGCTGATTGAGCATGTGCCGCTGCCTTGTGCCGGAATGCGGCATTCAGCGTCCGGTATGCTTAATAAACTGCAAACTCGCGCTTTCGGGAAACTG
>CALMVH010000322.1:3059-3905 GCA_937873165.1 uncultured Rhodospirillales bacterium | reverse complement strand
CGCCAGCGCGTACCATCTGATATGGAACGGCCCTAGGGAGGCCGCCACGGGATCGATCATCGGAAACGGCAATGTGTACAGGTCGAACATCAGCGGTATGGGTCCGCGTTTTGAAGAAAGTCCTGGACATAGCGCCTGACGCCTTCCTCCAGGCCGGTAAAGGGTGCGATATACCCCGCCGCCCGCAATTTGGCGGTGTCTGCCTGGGTATAATACTGATAGCGCGGCCGCATCGCCTCCGGCATGTCGACGTATTCGATGCGCGGTTCCACACCCAGCGCTTCCAGCGTGGCGCCCGCAAGGTCCGCAAAGCTGCGCGCTTGGCCGGTGCCGACATTGAACAGGCCGGACACGTCCGGCGACTCCCACAGCCACTTCATGACGGCGGCGCAATTGCCGACCCAGATAAAGTCGCGCAACTGCCCGCCATCGGGAATCCCGTCGCGATACGACCTGAACAACCGGGCGGGCTCCCCCGCCTGCGCCGCCTTCCACACCGCGTGGATGACGCTGAGCTGGCTACCCTTGTGGTATTCGTTCGGGCCGTAAACGTTGAAGAACTTGAGCCCCGCCCATTGCGGCGGACGAATGCCGCCGTTGGCGACGATACGCGCCACCCGCCGGTCGAATGCATGCTTGCTCCAGGCGTAATTGTTCAGCGGCAGGAATTTCGCGAGCGCTTCGGGCGCTTGCGTGTCCTCGAAGCCCTGGCTGCCGTCGCCATACGTCGAAGCGGACGAGGCATACACGAACCTGGCGTCGTTCTGCGCGCACCAATCCCACAGGGCCAGCGACAGCTCGAAGTTATTGCGCACGATCAGGTCTGAATCGGGCACGGTCGTGGAT
>CALMVH010000322.1:0-3049 GCA_937873165.1 uncultured Rhodospirillales bacterium | reverse complement strand
ATCGCGCCCATGTGGAAGATCATCTGGACGACATGCGCGTTGCGGTTGAGAAACGGAAACAAGTCTTCCGGCTGCACGAAGGCCGCGAGTTCGCGCCGGGCGATGTTGCGCCATTTGTCGCCAGCGCGCAGGCGGTCGCATACTACGATATCCTGCGCCCCGTTGCGCTCCAGCAGGGCAATGAGATTGGAGCCGATGAACCCGGCCCCGCCTGTTACAACGATCATGGGCGTCTTATAACGGGAAAAGTATGGTTACCGACACGAAATATTTTGTGCGGTGATTTAGGGTATGCTAAATCCAGATTCATGAAGTTTAACGATAGATTACTTGAGGATTTTGTCAGGGTCGCCGGCGGTGCCGCCAGCCTGCTGACCGGATTGCGCGAGGCCGGGGACAAGCGCGCAGGCGACAGGTCCGGCTTCGAAACGGTCAGCCGCGAGGAGTTCGAAGCTGTGCGCGACATGGCGGCAAAAGCCCGCGAAACTCAGGAAATGCTGGAGCGCCGCGTGGCCGAGCTGGAAGCGGGCACGCCCGACCGCCCGCAATACGTCGAGCAGCCATGACGCAGCAATCGATCGATCAGACCGATTATCAGATCAACCCGCTGGACGTTGTCGAAGAACTGGTGGTGGCGAACGACTGGCCTTTCCAGCGCCTGGAAGACAGCGAACTGGAAACGCAGATCTCCGGCCGCTGGTGCGACTACCGCGTCGTGTTCGTCTGGCAGGAGACTTCGAGCGCTTTGCATTTCTGCTGCCGCATCGATACAAAGGTCGCCGCCTGCCACCGCAGCATCGTCTCCGACCTGCTTGCCACGGTGAACGGCAAGCTTTGGCTGGGCCATTTCGACCTGTCGGGCGACGACCAGACGATCGTGTTCCGGCATACATCCTTGTTGCGCGGCATCTCGACCGTCAGCGTCGAGATCGTCGAGGATCTGGTCGATCTTGGTATCGCCGAGTGCGACCGTTACTATCCCGCGTTCCAGCTGGCCATGTGGGGCGGCAAGACTGCGGAGGAAGCAATCGACGCCTCGATCCTGGAGCCAGTCGGAGAGGCGTAAGCGCCGCGTATATTTCATTGAATGTTAAGCCCCGCATGAGCTTATGTGCGGCGGTTAGGCAACTACTTGAACATAAAGCACGTTTAAAGGCGCAAATTATGTGATTTCCTGTGGAATACGGAGATCATTCTGGTAACACTGCCGTTGCGTGCTGCAGCAGCAACCACCATTTGAAAGTGGACGGAGAAGTATGAAGAGTTCGTTAACGTCGATGGTCCGCGGGACCGTGCTGGCTGTATCGCTCACGACTCTTTCCGGCTGCATTACGTCGCCTCCAGCTGATAACCTGATGCCGGCGCCGCAAAACATAGCCCCGCCGCTCGTGCAATCCTCGACTTTGGAGCCGTATCGCCTCCAAGTCGGCGACGTGCTCGACATCAAGCTGCTCTATAACCCGGAACTGAACGACGAAATCGTCGTGCAGCCCGATGGCATGATCTCGACCAGCGTCGTTCAGAACGTGCCTGCCTACGGCAAGACGCCGGGCGAACTGCAGCAGAAACTGCTGGACCTGTACAAGAACGAGCTGTCGAAGCCGCATATTACGGTTATCCTGAGGTCCTTCGCCCCCACGCGCGTCTACGTCACCGGCGAGGTGAACACACCGGGCGAGTTCATCACCGTTGGTCCCAACCTGACCATGATCCAGGCCATCGCCCGGGCCGGCGGCGTGAAGCCCGATGCCCGCCCGACGGAGGTCGTCATCATGCGGCGTGGCGCCGCGGAAGATCCGAAGGTTTATATGGCAAGCTACCGCGACGCCGTTTCCGGGGCCAATCCTTCGGCCGACGTGCGCCTTGCGCCGTACGACGTGGTGTACGTGCCCCGGTCGGATATCGGCGATATCTACCTGTACTTCTCGCAATACATCCAGCAGTTCGTGCCGGACTCCTTCGGATTGTCGTACAACGTCAACCCGATTGCGACGACCCACTGAGGATTTCGATATGACACCTGAGTATACCAAGCGGGGGCTTCTGACGGTCTTCTTCCGCCAGAAATACAAGTTCTTCGTGGTTTTCGTGCTGGTGTGCGCCGCGGTTGCGGCCTACCTGGTAAACGCAAAGCCGGTCTACCTGGCGTCGGGCGCGCTGCTGATCCGGTTCGGATCAGACGCCAACCCGGACGTCACGGAAAGCCGGCAAGGGGAGATGAGCGAGACATCGAACGAACGCCGCGAAATGATCGCGTCCGACGCCGACCTGATCTCGAGCCGCGATCTCCTGCGGACACTCGTCAACAAGTACGGCCCCGAGAAGATCTACCCCAAGGAAAAAGATGCAGACACCGATCCCGGAAAAATCCAGGAGTCGCCGATTGAACTGGCTGTGGACAAACTTCAGCACGGCGATCTGATCGTAAAAACGCGTGAGACAAGCGACCTGATCGACATCACCATATTCAATGCGGACGCGGCCCTGGCTGCGGACATGGCGCGCAGCCTGATGGACCTGTTCATCGACCGGCAGGCTCAGTTCAACCGGAAGCCGCAGACCGCGTTCCTTGAAACACAGATCAAGGAAGCGTCCGACAAGCTGGCGCAATCGCAAGATGCCTTGCGCCGGTACAAGTCGGAAACGGGCATGACTTCGATCGACGACGAGTTGCAGCAATTGCTGAAGGAGAAGGCGGACGCGCGCAACGTGTCGCTGCAAACCATCAGCGATGCTGAAAGCACTTTGTCGGATCTGCAGATGAAGCGCCGGGAATTGCTGAACACCTACCGGGAGGACAGCCCTGCGGTTCAGAATGTCGATGCCAGCATTCGCACGGCCGGCGCGCAGATGCAGGCCCGCCAGAACGACCTTCGCCTCAGCTCCGGGGGCGGCAGCGATGCGAGTGCTCCCGCCAACGATCTGGTGGCCTCGCACATCGTCGTGATCAACAAGCGTATCGCGCAACTCGAATCGGATCGTGAGAAATTCAACGATCTGACCCGGCAGGTCGCGCTGGACGAGGAAAACTACAAGAACTACGTGACAC
>CALMVH010000321.1:3310-5850 GCA_937873165.1 uncultured Rhodospirillales bacterium | reverse complement strand
GCATGATGTGATACGCGGTCCGCTTCGGATCCTTCGTGTTTGCATCGAGCGGGATCAGGAGCGCTCCCGCCGCGGCGGGGGAGAGTTCGATATGCGCGGTGCCGTCGTCCTTCGGACCCGCGTTTTCCCCGAATACCGCCCAGACCGTTCGATGGAAGCGGCCTTCCTCCACCAGCACGCGGTCGCCCGGCTGGCACCCGTTGCAGGCGGCGACCTGCTCGTCCGACAGCGCCACCATCGGGGTAATGTCAGAGTCGACGTAGCGCGCCGCATCCGTCACGGGTTTAGACTTATCCTGCAAGGTAGTCGTCGACACAACCGCGCCGGTGCGCGGGTTTACCGCGAACCGCGCGGACTGGTGGAACAGATGCCGTTCCTCGTCGGCATTCAAGGCAAAGGGTTCCGAGGGGCCGTGAAATCCCTTAGTGACCTCCACGCAGCACGCCTCCCGTTCCGCCAGCAGCAGGCGCTTGCCAGCTTCCGTATGAGGATTGTAGGCGGTCTGGGACCCATCGTGCACGATCTCGACAGTGTCGCCCTCGAATGTGACGGGCTGCGCCGCGCAAACGCGTGTGGCGATGAACAGCATCAAAACCAGTGCTAATTTTCCCATGCTGCGCTAACCCTTGGAACGTGAATCTGCCGGATGATAGCACGTGAAGCCCAAGCGCAAAGACAGATCGGCGCCGACCCTGCCCCTGGTCGGACGTCTCTCGCGCATGTTCCTGAAGCCGTATTACGGCAAGGTGGGCTTCGCCGCCGTATTCATGGCGCTGGCGGCAGCCGCGACCGCGGCCCAATCGGAACTGATGCAGCCGATCATCGACAAGGTGCTGTCCGGGCGCGATCCCCACGCCCTGATCCCCGTGGCGGCCAGCGTGTTCGGCGTGTTCGCGCTGCGCGGCGTCGCGGTCTATATCCACAGCGTCACGATGAACGATGTCGGCCAGCGCGTCGTGTCCGACATCCAGCGGGCGACGTTCTCGCACCTGATGCAGGGCGATCTCGCCTTCTTCCACCGCATGTCGTCGGGCGATCTGATCAGCCGGATGACATCCGACATCAGCATGATGCGCACCGCCATTGCCGAGGTGCCGACCAGTTTCGTGCGCAGCGCGTTGACGCTGCTGTTCCTGGTGGCGGTCATGTTCCAGAAGGATTGGCAGCTGTCGCTGATCTGCTTTTCGGTGTTTCCGCTGGCCAGCATCTTCATCGGCCGGCTCGGCAAGCGCATGCGCCGCATCTCGGGCAACAACCAGGTCGAGCTGGCGCGGTTTTCCACGGTGCTGAACGAGATCTTCCAGTCGATGCGGCACGTAAAGGCTTACGGGATGGAGGGCTTCGAAGCCATGCGCACCGGCGAGACCATCGAGCGCCTGTACAAACTGACGCACAAGATCTTCCGCGTGTCCGCCATTTCCCAGCCCGTGTCGGAGGTGCTGAGCGGCCTCGCGATCGTGACACTGGTGCTGTACGGCGGACACGAGGTGATCATCGGCCACAAGACGGCCGGGCAGCTGCTGTCGTTCATCACGGCCTTCCTTCTGGCCTACGAGCCGCTGAAGCGCGCGGGCAAGCTGAACGGGGTCATGCAGACAGGGCTTGCGGCGGCGGAGCGCGTACTGGCGCTGATCGACATGCAGCCTGAAATCGTCGATACGCCGGACTCGATGGAACTACCGGCCGCCCCGCCCGCGATCCACCTACGTAACGTCACCTTCCGCTACGCGGACGGCCGCCCGGCGCTGGCGGACGTGACGCTGGACATTCCGGCCGGAAAAACCGTGGCGCTGGTCGGCCCCTCGGGCGCCGGCAAATCGACGGTACTGAACCTCGTGCCGCGCTTCTACGATGCGGACGACGGCACAGTCTCGGTTGCGGGCTGCGACGTGCGCGCCGTCACGATGAAGTCGCTGCGCGCCTCGATGGCGCTTGTCAGCCAGGATGTCGCTCTGTTCGACGATACGGTGGCGGCGAACATCCTGTACGGCCGCACGCATGCCACGCACGATGAAATCCGGGCGGCGGCGAAGGCGGCGGCGGCGCACGACTTCATCGAGGCTCTGCCGCAGGGCTACGGGACGCGCATCGGCGCCAATGGCGTGACGCTGTCGGGCGGACAGCGCCAGCGCCTCGCCATCGCCCGCGCCATGCTGCGCGATGCGCCGATTCTGCTGCTGGACGAGGCGACCTCCGCGCTGGATGCCGAATCCGAGCAAGCCGTGCAGGCCGCGCTGAAGATCCTTCGCGCGGGCCGCACCACGCTGGTGATCGCGCACCGGCTTTCCACCATCATGGACGCCGATATTATTTATGCCATGGACGATGGCAGGGTTGTCGAGCGCGGCACGCACAGCGAGCTGATCAGGGCAGGGGGGCTTTACAGCCGCTTGTACGGCATGCAATCGCGCGACCTGTTGGCCATGGCATGAACAAGACCGGGCTCTGGATTGGCGCAGTCGTGGCCGTGCTGCTGGGCGGCGGCTACGGCGCGTACAAATCCTTCCAGCACGAGATCGTGTTGTACCATCCGGACTTGA
>CALMVH010000321.1:0-3300 GCA_937873165.1 uncultured Rhodospirillales bacterium | reverse complement strand
AACCGATCAAGGTCCATACAGCCGACGGCCTGGACCTGACATCGTGGTTCCTGAAGCCTGCCGACGCCACCAAGCCCGTGATGCTGTTCTTCATGGGCGATACCGGCGCGCTGAACGACCGCGTGGCCGAGTTCACACCGTACTTCAAGCAAGGCTACGGTTTCCTGTTGCTGGGCTACCGCGGCTTTGGCGGCAATCCCGGCACACCCTCCGAGCGCGGCCTTTACCGCGATGCCCGCGCGGGCGTGGCATGGCTGGAGAACAACGGTTACCCACTGAAGCGCATCGTGTTCTACGGCCATTCCCTCGGCACAGGCATCGCGGTCGAGATGGCGGTGGAATATCCTGTCTACGCCGTGGTGCTGGAAGCGCCCTACACGACGCTGCCCGACACGGTGACCATGAGCATGCCGCTGGTGCAATCCCGTTGGTTCATGAAGGACCGCTACGACAATCTGGCGAAGATCGGCAAGATCAAGATCCCGTTGATGATCATCCAAGGCACCCAGGACGAGGTGATCCCATGGGCGCAGGGCAAGGCCTTGTTCAAGGCCGCCAAGGGCCCGAAAGAAGCCCACTTCGTGCCCGACGCCGGCCACATGAACCTTTACGATTTCGGCGAGGCCGATCTGGTGATGAAGTTCCTGGACCATCCCCCGGAGAAAATGGCGGTGCCTGAGGCGATCAGGAAATAATGCTGTCACTCTGGACTACGATCCACAATGACATTCCTGTTGTCCATGCCGCAAATCCGTGTTCTCCTCCACCAATGGTTACGCAACTGGCGCTCATGAGTTCGATCTGGACCGCGGCACATTCTGCCGCAATGTATACAATCGCGTTCTGATCGCCGGTCCTCGTCGCCGGCATTTAACAAGTTGGCTCGATAGTTTCCTTCCCAGATGATATCGTTCCGGCCTTCTCTTGAGGGACTGGCAAGTCATGTCGATGATTGAAGTCGCCGATCTGGAGCGCACCTTTACCCGCACGAAGCGCGACCCGGCCGTGACGGGCTGGAGGCGGCACTTCGCGGCCAAGGTCAAGGAAACCCACCGGGCCGTCGCCGATCTCAGCTTTACCATCGAGGCTGGGGAGAAGGTCGCCTTTATCGGGCCGAACGGCGCGGGCAAGTCGACAACGCTGAAGATGCTGTGCGGCATCCTGCACCCGACCTCGGGCCGTGCGGTGGTGCACGGGTTCGTGCCGTGGGTCGAGACGCGCCAGCTGGCGTACAAGCTGGGCATCGTGTTCGGCCAGCGCAGCCAGCTATGGCAACAGGTCCCGGTCGCCGACAGCTTCGACCTCCTGGCGCGCATTTACCGTTTGGAGGACGGGGCGTACCGCGACCAACGCGACAGGCTGGTCGCGATGTTCGACATCGCGGGGCTGTTGCGTCAGACGCCGCGCACCCTGTCGCTGGGCCAGCGCATGCGCTGCGACATCGTCGCCAGCCTGCTGCACCGGCCCTCGATCCTGTTCCTCGACGAGCCGACCATCGGGCTGGATGTGACGGCGAAGGCCTTGCTGCGCGACCACCTGAACGCGCTGGCCTCGCGCGACAACACCACCATCATCCTGACCAGCCACGACACCGGCGATATCGAGAGCATCTGCGACCGGGTGATCCTGATCGACCACGGTCAGAAGGTGATCGACGGCACGCTGGCGCAGCTGAAGCGCGACTATCTCGGCCGCAAGACGATCCGGCTGGCGACGGCGGAACCGTCGCCCGGCTTCACCATGCCGGGTGTCGAGATCGTGGAGCAGGGGCCGCACACGCTGCTGTTGAGCGCCGATGCGAAGATCACGCCGCTGGATAAGATCATCGCCGCCTGCCTGGCGCAGTTCCAGGTAACCGACCTGTCGGTCGAGGACCTGCCCTTGGAAGAGGTGATCAAGACCATCTACGCCAACAGGCGGGCGGCGTGACCGCGCGCACGCTGGCCTGCGCGTTCCGAATTGGGTCGCGCCGTACGCTGGCGCATCTCGCCGCCATGCTGTGGGTGGTCGGTATCTTCCTGGCGCTCACGCTTTCCTATGGCCGCATGCTGCATGCACTGCCCGACGAGACGCTGGCGCGGATCGGCTATACCCGCGATCAGCTTGTCTGGTACCTCGTGCTGACCGAGACGGCGATCATGGGTATGGGCTTCCAGTTCCGCGAGACGCAGGAAGATATTCAGTCCGGCCGCATCAATATCGCATTGCTGCGGCCCATGCCATTCTGGATGCTGAAGCTGGCGGAATGGACTGGGCAGCAATGTGTTTTCCTATGCTTGTTGCTACCGTTCAGTCTCGCGACGGGCTTTGCCATGGCGGGCGTTCCGCCTCTGTCCCGGGCATTGGCGTTCTTGCCGCCCGCATGCCTGATCGCGCTGCAGACCATGCTGGCCATCAACCTGATGATCGGCGCGGCTTCGCTGTGGATCGGGGAAAGCCGCCCTGTCGCGTGGCTGTACCAGAAGTTCAATTTCCTGCTGGGCGGTCTGCTGTGGCCGCTGGCCTTCTACCCGGTGTGGCTGCAGCACGTCGCAGCGGCCACGCCGTTCCCCGCCATCGTCGCCGGCATCGGCGGATTCGGGCTGGGCAAGACGACAGGCGGCGCGGCGTTCGATTTCGGGGTTCAGCTTGTATGGCTGACGGTCGTGCTCACCCTCGCCGCGCTGATCGGTGAAGCTGTCCGCCGCAAGATCTCGCGGTAGATCGTGCAGGGCACTTACATAGCCGCGCTGTTGCGGCAGAGCTTCCGGTCCGCTTCGGGCAGCCGGGCGCAGTTCGCGATCCAGAGCGGCACGATGTTCGTGCAGAACCTGCTGTTCTTCGCGCTGTGGATCATCTTCTTCCGCGTCGTGCCATCTGTCGGTGGGTGGACTCTGGCGGATATCGGCGCGTTTCATGGTGTGCTGAATGCTGGCATCGGGCTGGCGTTCTTCTTCGCCGACGGTGCGCGGCGGCTCGGCGCGAAGGTGCTGACGGGCGATATCGACATCTTCCTGGCGCGCCCGCGTCACCCGCTGCCGCAGCTGTTGACCGTCCAGGCCAACGCCTCGTCGCTGGGCGACATGGCGTTCGGGCTGTTCCTGTTCGCGGCCTTCGCGCATTTGGACGCGACCGGGTTGGTGATGGCCGCCTGGATTACCGTGACCATCGCGGGACTGTTCATCGCCGTCGCGATCTTCTTCCAGTCCCTCGCCTTTTTCACCGCCGCGGGGCCAAGCCTCGCGGAGGAACTGTTCAACATGATCCTCTGCCTCGGCACCGTGCCGCAGAACCTGCAGGGCATGGTCGGAAAGTTCATCC
>CALMVH010000320.1 GCA_937873165.1 uncultured Rhodospirillales bacterium | reverse complement strand
TTCTTGGATCGCATTATTGTTTCGATATGGTGAGACCGGGCGCCGCCTTGTACGGGGTCAATCCGACGCCGTATGAAGCCTTGAACCCCATGCAGCCGGTGATGACGCTGCAAGCCCGCATCCTGCAGGTGCACGACGTCAAAGCAGGCGAGACCGTAGGATATGGGGCCGACTACATCGTGGAACGGCCTTCGCGGATCGCCACTCTTTCCATCGGGTACGCCGATGGCATCCCGCGGTTCCTCAGCAACAAAGGACGCGCCTATATCGCCGACCGCGTGGTTCCGTTCGTCGGGCGCGTGTCCATGGACCTCATGACCGTCGACATCTCTGAGATCCCGCGCGAGAAAGTCCAGCCCGGCATGTTCGCCGAACTGATTGGTCCCAATCTTGCGCTTGACGTGATGGCAACGGAAGCCGAGACAATCGCTTACGAAATCCTAACGGGGCTCGGCCGCCGATCCTCGCGGGTTTACCTAACATCGGACCGGTACGAAGGCGCGCTGCAGTGAATCCTCTTGCCTACACGGGTCGCGGCGTCATCGACCTGTTCGCCGTCATCGGCAGATTGTCGGTGTTTACCGCACAGGCGTTTTCGCATGCGTTCCGGCCGCCCTTCTACCCGCGCATGGTCAGGCGCCAGTTGTGGGAAGTGGGATATCGCTCGCTGCCGGTGGTCGGACTGACCGCGCTGTTTACCGGCATGGTGCTGGCGCTGCAGTCCTATACCGGTTTTTCGCGCTTTTCGGCAGGCGGCGAAAGCGCCATCGCGACCATCGTCGTGTTATCCATCACGCGCGAGCTGGGACCGGTACTTGCCGGGTTGATGATTGCGGGACGAGTCGGCGCCTCGATGGCGGCGGAGCTTGGCACCATGCGCGTGACCGAACAGATCGATGCCCTGGCGACGCTTTCGACCAACCCGTATAAATACCTGATCACGCCCCGCGTCGTGGCGGGGTTGATCACCGTGCCGCTTCTTGTGGTGGTCGCCGACATCATCGGGGTCATGGGCGGCTATTTCATTGCGGTCGGCGTGCTGGGCTTCAACGGATCGCTTTACATCCGCAACACGCTCGGCACCCTCGAAACCCACGATGTATTGTCCGGCCTTCTCAAGGCAGCGGTCTTCGGCGTCATCGTCACTGTGCTGGGTTGTTACCATGGCTTCAACTCTGGCCGCGGCGCCCAGGGCGTCGGGTCGGCCACCACCAACGCCGTTGTTAGCGCGTCCATCCTGATCCTGCTGTCGAACTATTTCCTTACCCAGGTACTGTTCGCGCCATGACGGGAACCCCGAAGATCCGGCTGCGCGGCCTGACCAAGGCTTTTGGCGGCAAGCCCGTTCTGAACGGTGTCGACCTCGATGTCGGCAAGGGGGAGTCCGTTGTGATCATCGGCGGTTCGGGCACGGGCAAGTCTGTTACCTTGAAATGCATCCTCGGACTTCTCGAACCCGACTCGGGATCGATCGAGGTGGACGGGCAGCAGCTGGTTGGCGCGTCGGCAGATGCCCTGCGCCGCGCGCGCGCCAAATTCGGCATGCTGTTCCAGGGCGCCGCGCTGTTCGACAGCCTGAGCGTGATCGACAACGTCGCCTTTGGACTCGTTCAGGGGCACGGCCAATCGCAGGCCGCCGCGCGGCGCATCGCGCTGGACAAGCTTGCCTCGGTCGGGCTCGACAAAAGCGTGGGCGAGCTTTTTCCCTCCGAACTTTCCGGCGGAATGCAGAAACGCGTGGGCCTTGCGCGCGCGATCGCGACCGAGCCCGACATCATCTTCTTCGACGAGCCCACGACCGGGCTCGACCCGATCATGGCCGACATCATCAACGACCTGATCATGAAATGCGTGCGCGACCTGGGCGCGACAGCCGTATCGATCACCCACGACATGGTCAGCGCCCGCAAGATTTCGGATCGGATCGCCATGCTGTACGGCGGCAAGCTGATCTGGACGGGGCCGACCGCCCAGATCGATGGATCGGGCAACGATTACGTCGAACAGTTTATCCATGGCAGGGCCGAAGGGCCGATCAAGATGCAGCTGCGCGCCTCCTGATTGCCCGTGGCGAAAGCGACATCACAATATGTGTGCCAGGCCTGCGGCGCGGTCTTTCCGAAATGGTCCGGACGATGCGAGGCTTGCGGCGACTGGAATACGCTGGTCGAGGAAGCGGCGCGCAAGGCTCCGAAGCAGGCGCTTGCGGCGCGTCGCGGGTCCGACCGGATCGAGATCGGCAGCCTGTCCGGCAGCACTGCGCCGGATGAACGCCGCCTGACGGGTGTCGGCGAGTTCGACCGCGTGTGCGGCGGGGGCCTGGTGCCGGGCGTTGGCATCCTGATAGGCGGCGATCCCGGCATCGGAAAATCGACTCTCCTGACGGAAATCGCCTGCCGCCTGAGCTACGAGCATCGCGTGCTTTACATATCGGGGGAGGAAGCCGCCGATCAGGTGCGATTGCGCGCGCGCCGCCTGGGCCTGGAGGGTGCGCCCCTGGAACTGGCGACTGCGACTGACATCAGCGACATCATCGCTACGCTCGATACCTCGCAGGCCCCCGCCGCCGTCGTGATCGACTCCATTCAGACCATGTATCTGCCCACGCTCGACAGCGCCCCTGGTACGGTGGCGCAGGTCCGCGCCAGCGCGCAGGAACTGCTGCGGGTGGCAAAGCATCGTGGCATCAGCCTGTTCCTGGTAGGCCACGTGACCAAGGAGGGCATGATCGCCGGCCCGCGCGTGCTCGAACACATGGTAGATACGGTGCTTTATTTCGAAGGCGAGCGGGGGCATCACTTCCGCATCCTGCGCGCGGTAAAGAACCGCTTTGGCCCCACTGACGAAATCGGCGTGTTCGAGATGACAGGCGCCGGGCTGAAGGAGGTCTCCAACCCGTCTGCGCTTTTCGTCAGCGAACGCGATATCGAGGCTTCCGGTACGGCCGTGTTCGCTGGGATGGAGGGCACCCGTCCGCTGCTGGTCGAAATCCAGGCACTGGTCGCGCCCTCTTCCCTTGGCACGCCGCGCCGGGCGGTCGTCGGCTGGGACTCTGCGCGGTTGTCAATGGTGCTGGCGGTTCTGGAGGCCCGCTGCGGCGTTTCCATCGGCTTCAACGACATCTACCTAAACGTCGCGGGCGGCATGCGCGTCACGGAACCGGCCGCCGATCTGGCGGTGGCGGCGGCGCTGGTCAGCGCCTTCAGCGACACGCCGCTGCCCCCGCACTCCATTGTCTTCGGCGAGATTGGCCTGACCGGCGAGATCCGGCCCGTATCGCAGGCCGACGCCCGCTGCAAGGAAGCCGCAAAGCTGGGCTTCGGCACCGCCTTCGTTCCATCGCGCCAGCGCAAGGGACTCGACCGGAACATCGACCGGCTGATCGAGCTTAGCCATGTGAACGATCTGCTTCCCTACTGTCAGGGGAACACCCGCAAATCCAAACGTACCGGAAGAGTGCAGAATGAGCACCGTTGATTTTGTTGTCTTGGTCGTCATGGCCTTGTCGATCGCGCTATCCGTCCTGCGCGGGCTGGTGCGCGAGATCCTGACCATCGTCGCCTGGGGCGGCGCCATCATGGCAGTTATCTTCGGACTGCCGGTGCTGCGACCGGTCGGGCGCAGCCTGTTCGCCAACGAAACGACCGCCGATATCGCAACCGCCGCCTTCCTCGGCATCCTGACGCTGGTCGTGCTGTCTGTTGGCGCGCATTATGTCGGCAAGGTCATCAAGAGGTCCGGACTAGGACCGGTGGACCGCACGCTGGGGGCTGTGTTCGGCGCGGCGCGGGGTGCCTTGTTGCTGTGCCTGGCCTTCATCTTCATTCAGACCCTGTGGGCGCCTACCCTGCCGGATTGGCTGAACGATGCCCGGTCCAGGCCCCTGCTGGCGAAGGGCGCAGACAAGGTTCGAGACGTGCTGCCTCAAAGTATTAAGGACATGCTGGACAAGAAAACCGATGACGACGATGCCAAGGTCAAGACAGAAGTGCCGCCTGAGAAGCCCGATGACGCGGGCGACGACACCGCGCCGAAGTCAGCGAAACCGCCGGCGGAAGGATACAAGGACGACGAACGGGGCGACATGAACAAGCTGATCGAACAGAACGACTCGTCCGGTTCGAAATCCAGGCAGAAATGACCTTTACCACCAACCCGTTCGACGACGACAAGCTGCACGAAGAATGCGGCATATTCGCCGTGTACGGCTATCCGCAGGCCGCGACGGTTGCGGCATTGGGACTGCATGCGTTGCAGCATCGGGGACAGGAAGCGACCGGCATCGTGGCATTCGACGGATCGCGGTTTCATGCGCACCGCGCCTTGGGACAGGTAGGCGCGAGCTTTGCAAGCCCGGATCTGATGGCCAGTCTGCAGGGTCACGCGGCCATCGGACACAACCGCTATGCCACGACGGGCGACACCACGCTGCGCAACGTGCAGCCGCTGTTTGCCGATTTCTCGTTCGGCGGCTTCGCGATCGGCCATAACGGCAATCTGACGAACGCTTACACCTTGCGTGAACAACTGGTGCGAAACGGCGCCCTTTTCCAATCGACGACCGACACCGAGATCATCTTCCATCTTATGTCCACCGCCGCGGGCGGCTCTGTCGTGGAGCGCATCGTCGTCGCCCTGCGGCAAGTGCGCGGCGCTTACTCGCTGGTTTGCCTTGCCAGCGACATGGTGATCGGGATCCGTGATCCCCACGGCGTGCGTCCGCTTTCGCTGGGCATGCTCGATGGCGCTTATGTCCTGTCGTCGGAAACGTCGGCGTTCGACATCATCGGGGGTGAGTTCGTCCGCGATATCGAGCCCGGGGAAATGGTGCTGATCGGCAGGTCGGGGCTGAGTTCCAGCTTTCCGTTCGAAAAGACCTCGAGTCGCTTTTGCAGCTTCGAATATATTTATTTCTCGCGGCCCGACAGCGTCTTCAGCGGCCGCTCGGTTTACGAAACACGCAAGCGCATCGGCTACGAGCTGGCGCGGGAAAGTGCCGTGGCGGCAGACGTGGTCGTGCCGGTTCCCGACAGCGGCGTGCCCTCGGCCATCGGCTATGCGGCGGAAAGCGGTATTCCGTTCGAACTGGGCATCATCCGCAGCCATTATATCGGGCGGACGTTCATCCAGCCGACCGAACGCGTGCGCAATCTGGGCGTCAAGATGAAGCACGCGCCTAACCGCCAGGTACTGCAGGGCAAGCGCGTCGTGCTGGTGGAC
Source organism: uncultured Rhodospirillales bacterium (assembly GCA_937873165.1). Classification (GTDB taxonomy): domain Bacteria; phylum Pseudomonadota; class Alphaproteobacteria; order CALMVH01; family CALMVH01; genus CALMVH01. The sequence continues at coordinate 842 of CALMVH010000320.1, read as the reverse complement.
GATTCGATCGTACGCGGCACGACGTCTCGCAAGATCGTGGAAATGGTACGCGCCGCGGGCGCCGCAGAAGTGCATCTGCGCATTTCCAGCCCGCCTACGACGCACGCTTGTTTCTACGGGGTCGACACACCGGACAGCGACAAGCTGCTGGCGCATCGTCACTCGGTGCAGGATATGTCCGCGATGATCGGCACCGACAGCCTCGCCTTTATCTCCATCGACGGCTTGTACCGGGCGATGGGTGAGACCGGGCGCGATGCCGCTGTGCCTCAATACTGCGATGCTTGCTTCACCGGCGAGTACCCGATCGACCTGACGGACCAGACCCTGGCGAGCCAGCCGCAGCTGACGCTGCTGCGGGAAGGCCGCGCCGTAAAGATCTAGACCCCGGCACGTTTCATCCTTTGAAAACAATTGACGCTTATTGTGATCAAATGCTGGACAAGCGGATGACATGGCCAATCTGATCATCACCGTCATTGCGATCGCCCTAGTGGCCGTCGCCTCGCTCATGGGCGCTTATTATGGCGGAGCTGCGTTCCTGAACAACCAATCGGCCGCGCAAGCGTCCGCGATCATGAACATCAACCAGCAGATGGCAGGGGCATGGCAAAGCTATCTCGGCGACAACATGGACGTGCCCCCGACATCGCTCACCCAACTGGTCACCGGCAAGTACCTGGCGCAGTTGCCGCAGATCCCGGCGATGGCGGGAAACGTTCCCGAAGCGGCGTTTCCAGGCGTCTACAGCGACTCGTGCGGCAAGTACTGGACCCTGATCGAAGTCGGAGAAGCCAGCGGCAATACGCCCGAGTCGAACGCCTCAGCCTGCTTGAGGATCC
>CALMVH010000319.1:1704-4619 GCA_937873165.1 uncultured Rhodospirillales bacterium | reverse complement strand
GATTACATCCTGGGGAACAGGAGGTCCCTTCAGCCATGAGCGTCGAAAGGAATTTGCATTTATCCCAGGCCCGCATGGCAAGCTTGCTGTGAATTTCCGCTTCGACAACCGTGCGCACATCATCCTTGCGCATGGGTTCAGTGCCTCATGGTGTGAAGGAGAGTAGAGTCATTGTGCCTGAACGGAATGCCATTGAAGCGGACATTTCTCTGGCATGCAGATCATGAGGTCAGGATTCTCAAGACCTTTTTTCATGGCGACGGCAAGCCGCTCCTTCGCGTCGATCGTATATGACTTCCAAAGGTCCATATCCACGTAGTCCACCGAGTCGGGCCGGGTCGGCAACCACGGGTCGGACAGGTTCGCGCGACCGCCATCGATTACCGAGATAAGGCCCAGGATATTTTCGTCCTGAACGGTAGTGAGCAACACCGGGCTGTCATTGTAATGCGACTCAAAAACCGGTCCTGGCTTCCCGGAATTTACTGCGGAAATCTCCGCCAGACGGATCGCGATCGGCATCGTATTCAGCCGGACGTGACCCTGATCGACGATCATCACGTGCCCCTTGTATAAAATCAGATCGACGGAATTCGTTCGGTAGCGCTCGTCGACGCAACTGAGGGAATGAGCCTCGACCAATGCTGGATTGAGTGCCGGCAGGGTTCCGTCCGGTTCGTCCCGGCTTGGCCTTTTGTACGCCAGGTAATTGCCATCGATTGCAGGAACTAGATCGACTGTACCGGGCACAGCCTGGCCGGGTGCCGGTTCTACGCCCTTCGTCGTCCTGTCGGTGCAGCCAGGATACTTCGCCATCAAGTCGGCAAGCGATAACCCAAGATAGGCGCGGGCGACGGCGGTCGTGATCAGATCTCTCTCCATTCCCTGGTTGGCAGGGTCGTCGCGACGTATGATCCGTTGTTTGGGCGGAATATCGACTTGATTGCGCCCCATCGGATCGAAGGTCTTGACCTTCCCGCTCAGGATTTCGTTGGATTCGCGCAAGAGAATCATCGAAGCGCATCCATCCGATGCCACCGTTTCGGGGAACACGAACTCCAGCTTCACCTCGGCCTTGTCACCGTGGAACGGCTTGTAATTCCAGGCGATATCCTCGTTTGCCACGCCCAACCACGATCCCTTGAATGGTGGTCTGCCGAACATGTGCTCCATGTCCTCATGGCGCACGCAAATCTGGCTGCCGCGCAGGTCGAGATCCAGATAGGCAAGGTTGCCGATGAAGGGAAAAGGAGCATGGTTACGGAATCCGCATGATCGGTCGATAAGTCAGGAACTTGCCTGCCTCAAGCCGGCGCGGGTCCGCCTTCGCAGTTTCGTATTGCACCAGCTCCATGTTACGCGCGCAATGCATGGCATCGAACGCCAAGGTCAGGCCGTAGCGATAATCCGTGGCATGCCCACCGTTCCTGAAGGTCTCGAACGTGTAGCTTCCCTGAGGGGGAAACGTAACAGACGTATCCGTAAACCAAAGACGGATCATATCGTCGGTCAGGCATATGTTCGCATTGATCTTCCCGATATCCAAGCCCGAAATCCGAAAATGGTCTTCCCACAGATCGGGATTGCTTGACCCGTAAAGGGAATAGGACAATTCCTGCAATCCTGGAGGTATCGTCTGGTTCCAACGCGTGCCGGACCCCCGATCCATCTCGTTGTGAAAGCCGGCGCCGGCGGCTTGCGGCGTCGCGAGATCGATGCTAAAAGCGGCATTGATCGGCTGGGAGGTGCGCAGATCAGCGTCCGCGATCAAACCCGATAGGATGCGTGCAAAGGCCTCGGTATCGTCTTTGGAATACGCGGGTTGGATAGGCGCGGGATAGACTTGCACGCCATTCTGGATGATCCGCATCTCCACTGGCGCGACCGGCGGCTTTGGAGGTTCAACCGCCAAGGGAGGCACAGGCCCGACATATTGATCGAAATGGACGCTCGAAACGCAGCCCGATCCTTCGACGCCCAGCGACATGCCGAACACGTGGTCGTCCATTGTCCGTTTCGGGTCCTGGGACGCCCATCTGTCGAAATCGGATGGATGCAGGCAGGGCGTCGTGGGAAAATCGACCGAAAGATCGGCGATATGGGTTTCCGGCGAGAGCTTGCGCGGTTGCACCGCGAGTGAGGGGTAAGGGGTCTGTTTCGATCCCTGCAGGTTGAGATCGTACAGGAAGTGAAAGTGGTCTTCGCTATTAGCTTGGTACTGGAGTTCGGTAGCGGTGTCCTTACCGTCCTGTTCCGGTCCTCTCAGGAATACCCTGCCACCGAACTCGATTCCGAAAGTCTGTTCGATCAATTGCATGTCGCGAAGGTCACCACGCTGCCACACGGCGTCGATATCGCGCATCAGCACATCGGGAGAAAACGATGGCTCCTGCGCCGATGCTGCAGGAAGGAAGAGCGAGGCCGCCATGAAGCCGATCGCAAGCCTGCCAGGTATACGAGACATTTGATGTTCCTAAGCAGGGTGAGCGAGTTGTTCGGAAAATTTCAGGCTGCGCAGGCAACCGGTCCCAGCCTCGGGCCGTGCCGTCAGGTCCAGCGAGAAATCGGTGCCAAGGTCCTTGTGCGCACTGATCCCGTCCGATCCGGCCTTGGTCCATTCGCGCAAGGCGTCGGGTTTCAGGCAGATGCCCATCGGCAAATCCAGTTCCAGGGTAGCGACGTTCCGGCGCAGGGCCTCGACTTCCTGGCCTGGAAGATCCTGATTGGCGTCGGCGCTTCCCTGGACAAGCAGGCGATAGAATATTCCCAGCCCTTCCGTGTTTTCCTCCGCATGGCTTTCGGCATCGGCAACGATGGGACCTGCCGTCGTCCAGAGCGGGCGGTACCACCACGTGTCGAAATGCGTCGAAAACAGTTTTTCCAGTTGGTAATTGTCGCGCAACTCCCCGTAATCC
>CALMVH010000319.1:1208-1694 GCA_937873165.1 uncultured Rhodospirillales bacterium | reverse complement strand
GGTTGCGCGCAGGACTGGCCGGAGGCAAAGGCTACCCGTGCGCCAAGCCTTGAATGTTCGCTGTATTCGGGTTTTTCGGGTAGGTAATCCAGGGTTTGTCCGCCATCGGGCCCCGGCTGTGATTTCATCCTGCCGAATATCGACTCCAGGCGGTTGGGCGTGATGCATACGCCAGGAGCGAATTTACCCAGGGTGAGAGTTGCAAGGGCCAGCCGGTCGGATTGGGAGACGATCGGCCACGCGCCGCCACCCGATTGGACTGACAGGACATAGGCTACCTCGCCATGTATCTTCTCGGCGGTATCCGTTGCCGTAAATGCGGTAACGGGCCCTTGGGTCATCGCAGGCGCAAAGTCTATTTTCCCGCCGATTAGTGACCGGACGAACGCTACGTCCCGCAAATCCGCACGATGGAAAATGGCCGCAAGGGCGTTCGAAGCCTCGTAGGAAGCCGCGATCGGTGCCGAGGCAGACGTACCGGCGATC
>CALMVH010000319.1:695-1198 GCA_937873165.1 uncultured Rhodospirillales bacterium | reverse complement strand
GGGGGGGATGCCTCCGGAAGGTCAGGGGCAGGCAACTTGGCCGTCGCCGCCGGCATGGAGGTTTTCGGAACCGCGAACTGGGTCAGGCGGGCAACGCCGAGACAGCCGTCAGCACGCGCAGCATAAGAGAACTTCATCGTGAAATCGGAACTGTAATCGGGATGTGGCTCGACCGAGCGGAAGACGAGTCCATCTTCCGCATAATACGACGGGTCGCCTTCGAACCAGGTTTCCACCGTGCGGGATTTTACACAGGCATCAGCAGGTGGAACAAGGTCGACCTGGGCGACTTTTGCCAAGGCAAAATCACCGATTGCTCCCGAACCATCGGTAAACAGCCTGTAAGAGACGGATGTCTGGTCGGAAAGACGTGCCTGAGCGAAGAAAGCCCTGACACCATCCTTTCTCTCGACTTTTCCCATCTCCAGTGCGAAGGCGGGAAAGTCGGCGGAAATTGCCGTCCGAATAAAACCCAGGTCGCGCAAATCGCCATGGGCTACCAA
>CALMVH010000319.1:0-653 GCA_937873165.1 uncultured Rhodospirillales bacterium | reverse complement strand
CATGGCGGCCGCTGCAATCCTCCAAAAGCCAGGCATGACATTCATCGGGGTTTGTTCCTGTCCGGGATGGCCGCATCGTCGGTCTCGGAAATCTTGAGGCTGCCCAGGCATTGAGTCACGGGAGAGAACAGGGCTTTGCCCTCAAGACTATAGCCTGGAACGCCCTCCACGGGGCGCGGAGCATAGCTGTAGATGACGAAATCGGGCTGGGACGTCTTCATGTTGGGAGGCGGAGAGCCGAGAGACCACTCGAAGGCAATGCCAGGATAGAAGGCACCCGCCTGTTTTCCGGGTGTTGCGAAAACGGTATCGAGCAGCGGCTTGGTCACGCAGATGTTCACGGGAATCGAGGGAAAGTGCAGCCCTGCCGCAACGACGCGGCCAGCAGGTGAAAACGCCATCCAATCGCTGGTGCCGCCACCTTGCAATGCCATGTCGTATGAATACGGGATACTCAGGGCCTTGACCGCTCCATAATCGCGGAAACCGTTGATGTTGGTCATGTTCGGAATCAGGATATTGTTGTGATGCGGCATCCAGGCCAGCTTTGTCTGCAGCAGGGATTCCACTTGAGCTACGTTGCGCAAATCCACGCGCGTTAATGCCGCGCTCACAAGCTTCAGGAAGGCTTGGGTTGCTGCGTTGGGTTGGTC
>CALMVH010000318.1 GCA_937873165.1 uncultured Rhodospirillales bacterium | reverse complement strand
ACCGGTGACCGCGCGCAGCTGACAAGCCGCCCGCAATGGAATTTCTCCACCGAAGCCCTGCGGCGCGCCATGGGGTTCGAGCGGCTGACGGTTGTTAACGATTTCTACGCCAACGCCCTGGCGCTACCTGCCCTGGACTCGGAAGATCTGTTCCAGGTCGGCAGCGGCGAGGCCCTGCCCTTCCACAACAAGCTGGTGCTGGGTCCCGGCAGCGGCCTGGGCGTCGCCATCGTGGCGTGGGACGGCACCAACTGGCTGCCCTTGCCGGGCGAAGGCGGCCACGGCAAGCTGAGCATGGGCGACAACCCCCGCCAGGACGCGATTTTTCTGCATCTGCGCGAACGCTTCGGCTACGTCACCATAGAGCATGTGCTGTGCGGCGCGGGGCTAACGCGGCTTTACGATGCGATCCAGCAGGTCGACGGGTTGAACGGGCCCGTGCCCGAGCAGCATCTGATTACCACTACCCTGCTGACCCAAGGCGACAAGGTCGCAACGGAGACTGTTTCCACCTTTCTGTCGATCCTCGGTGGCATCGCAGGCAATTTGGCCTTGGTCTCGATGGCGAAGGGCGGGGTTTATATCGCAGGCGGCATCGTGCCGGCCCTTACCGAATATGCCGCGCAGTCGCAACTGCGCGAATGCTTCCTCGGCAACAGCAAGATGCGCTTCCTGCTGGAGCCGATCCCGACCTATATCATCACCAACGAGCATCCGGCCTTTGTGGGCCTGAAGCGGCTGCTTCCCCAGAAACTGCCGCCCGCAGCCTGACCATGCCGCCCCTGGACATCCTGTATGTCGACGCCGAGCCCGATCTGCGCGAGATCGTGAGCGTTGCGCTTGAACTCGACGGCGCCTTGGCGGTACGCACCTGCGGAACGGCTGGCGAGGCATGGCGGGAAATCGAACGCCGCACCCCCGACCTCATCATTCTGGACGTCATGATGCCCGACGTCGATGGTCCGGCGTTGTTCGCGGCCCTGAAGAACCATTCCACGGCCGCGACCGTGCCCGTCGTGTTTATGACCGCCAAGGTGCTGGAAGCGGAACTGGCGCGGCTGCGCCGCCTGAGCCCGGCCGGCATCGTGCAGAAGCCCTTCGACCCGCGCATATTGGCGGCAAAGATACGCGGTTTCCATCAAGCAATCCTTCCCGATGCTGCCGGACCGGAGCCGCTGGACGCCCTAACCGAACGCCTGCGCATCCGCTTCAAGGTGGAAGCGCCTGGAACGGCGGAGCGCCTGAAGGCCGGCAGCGACCTGCCTGTCGAAAACCGTGACAGTGCCCGCTGGATCGCCCATAGCCTCTGCGGCACGGCGGGAACCTTGGGCTATGCGGACATTGCCACGCTTGCGGCCGAGATCGACGCGACCCCGTCCGGTCAGCCGGTAGCCCATTTGGCGGATCGCCTCGCCGCGGCATTGTGGGCTTTGGCGGCGTGAGCGCCTACCTTATTACCGGGGGCGCGGGGTTCATTGGATCGCATCTGGCGGATGCGCTGATCGCCCTTGGACACCAGCCGATCGTGCTGGACGACCTTTCGACCGGCAAGCGCGAGAACCTGCCGCCGGGCGTCGAGCTGATCGAGGGATCGGTCACCGATTTTGCCTTGCTGAACTACGTTCTGGGGAGTGCCGCGATCGCCGGCTGCTTCCATCTGGCCGCGATCTCGTCGGTGGAACGCTGCAATCGCGACTGGACGGGCACGCATCAGGTCAACTCGCTTGGCACGGTCGCCGTGTGCGATGCCGCCCGGGCCAATGCCCGGCGTGCCGCGATTCCGATAGCCTATGCCTCTTCGGCCGCCATCTATGGCGCGGCCGGCTGTGGCACCGAGGGTTTCACGCCGCTGCGCGAAGACAGTGCGATGCAGCCCCTTTCGGCGTACGGCACCGACAAGCTGACGGCAGAAGCCAACGCGCGCATCGCGGCCACCATCCACGGCGTGCCGACGGCGGGGGTCCGCTTCTTCAACGTTTTCGGGCCCCGCCAGGACCCCGCATCGCCCTATTCCGGCGTGATCTCGATCTTCGCGCACAAGGTCCGGAATGGCGAAACCCTCACGGTTTTCGGCGACGGGCAGCAGACGCGCGACTTTGTCTACGTGTCGGATGCTGTTGCCGGGCTGATGGCGACGATGCGCCACGCCGGCTTGGCAAGCCCGGTCTACAACATCTGTACCGGGCGGGGCATCAGCCTGTTGGACATGATCGCGGCCCTGGGCGCCCAGTCCGGAACCCAACCCTCTGTCGATTTCGCGCCGCCTCGCGCGGGCGATATTAGGTTTTCCGTCGGCGACTCCTCTAAAGCCAAAGCCGAGATGGGGTTCGCCGCCGTGACTGGCTTTGTTGAAGGACTTGAACGAACCTACCAGTCGCTGACCTGACCGCCTCTGCGAAAGAACTGCCCTCCCTCCGCCCGGCGTGGTAAATTACCATCATGCAGCCCTACAGTGCGCCCGTTCGCGAGATGCGTTTCGTTATCGAGTCCGTGGTGGGAACAGGCCGGGTGTCGGCCCTGCCCGGATTGGAGAACTTCGATCCCGGCCTGGTTGAACCAGTGCTGGATGAGGCAGGCCGCTTTGCCGGCGAGGTGCTGGCGCCGTTGAATGCCGTGGGAGACAGGCACGGCCTCGTGCTGGCGGATGGCGCGGTTACGACTCCGCCCGGTTTCGCCACGGCCTACAAGGCTTATGCCGGCGCGGGCTGGAACGCCGTGCCGTTCGAACCCGCCTATGGCGGGCAGGGCCTGCCCTGGCTGCTGGCGTTCGCCGTCAACGAGATGTGGTCGTCGGCCAATGTATCCTTCGCCCTGTGCTCGACTTTGACGCAAGGCGCGGTGGAGGCGATCTCCACCCACGGCTCGCAGCCGCAGAAAGACCTGTATCTTGAAAAGCTGATCACCGGCGCCTGGACCGGCACCATGAATTTGACGGAGCCACAGGCAGGCTCGGACCTGGGCGCGGTGCGCACAAAGGCGGTGCGCGACGGCGACCGTTTTCGCTTGTTCGGGCAGAAGATCTACATCACCTACGGCGAACACGATTTTACTCCCAACATCGTCCACATGGTGCTGGCCCGTATCGAAGGCGCGCCGGAGGGTGTAAAGGGCATTTCGTTGTTTATCGCTCCGAAGTTCCTGCCGAACGAGGACGGCAGCCCGGGCGCGCGCAATGACCTGCTATGCGTGTCGCTGGAACACAAGCTGGGCATCCATGCCAGCCCGACGGCGGTCATGTCTTATGGTGAGCACGAAGGCGCCGTCGCGTTCCTGGTCGGCGAGGAAAACCGCGGCCTGGAACACATGTTTACCATGATGAACAATGCCCGGCTGTCGGTCGGCCTGCAGGGTGTCGCCATCGCGGAGCGGGCGTACCAGCAGGCG
>CALMVH010000317.1 GCA_937873165.1 uncultured Rhodospirillales bacterium | reverse complement strand
CACTGGTACGAAACCGGCGCCTAACAAGGCGGGACCTTTATCCTTTGCAGCCACCACATTTCTTTGAACGCTGATGCCGCCAGCCTGGATCGCATTTTCTACGAACGTCGCGCACTTGTTTTTACTACCATGCCAGTCAGAAGCAGCAGCGGTGTTGAGATGAGCTACGGCAGCATCGACGTTCAACCCCGAATTTCCGGATGCAGGATTTGCCGAAACATCTTCACCGGGGTGATCGGCCGCGGGAACGAACAAAGGGCTCCTCCCGCTTGGCTGATTGTTTGATGGACGACTGGGTGAACTGCCGCTCGTGGTCCATCTGCCATGGGCATCACGAGGTTCGCTAGGAGTGAAGGCTGCGCGCTTGCATTCGTAGATGAACCCGCGCGGGATTCCACCGGTGTCGAAAGCCTTTTCCATCGTATCCAGGCGGCCCAAAGCATCCGGATCGTCCGACAGATCTTGTAATCCCATCTGGATCAGAAGCATGGTCGCCATTCCTTGCTTGCCTGCGTTCCACTTGGCGGCGACGTTTTTCAGCCGTGGCATGACCCAGTCCGGCACGGGAGCATGGTAGGCCATGCTCAGGAGCCCGAGGATCCTTTCTTCATCCCGATCGATATCGAGCTGTCCGTCGGATGAGAATTTTGAGAGAACGGCGCGACCGGCGAGGAGCAAGCCATCCTCGCCCATGGTGAGCATGGTTTTGGATACGTTTAGCAAGAAAACTCCTGGGAACGAAAAATAGCAGAAGCATATCATAAAATTTAGAACATTTCAAGAACATCTGAGACAGTTGATTGGATTGCTGTTCAGCTGGTTGCATTCCCTGATACCGCTCTGAAAATTCCCTGATATGAGTCGATCGTGAACATGGTCGGTCCCGCATGAAGCGCAGAATTTCTGTCGCCCTTACCCGGTTCACCAGCCAAACAAGCTGACTCACAGATGCGAAATTCCGTGTATTTTCCCTGATAAACAGGGAGTCTGGGCAGTGAGACGCGTTCGGTCGAGACTGCGCACACAGCCACATCCGTCTTGACGGCTCTCAGTCCGTACACGTTTAGTCGAGACGATCACTGCAAAGTCCAACTATCCTGGCTTGACAGTCCTCAAAGAGACCCTTGCAAGTTTACAGGTCGGCTCAAACGAGCCTACGTTAGGCTCGCCAACTCGTAGTGGCAGCGCTTATATCCTCGGCTAGATAGGCTTGCAGGTACTCGGCGAGGTTGTTGTAACGTGACTCGCCGTTACTGTCATAGACCCAAAGCTCAGGCTCGTCGACATAGTCAAGCCACAAAAGGTACACGCGCTCGTAGCTGTTGTCGTGCCCTGCAAACAAGCTAAGCCGTTCCGGCCTGAACAAAGCCGAAGTGTCGTTTGGCCAATTTTCCCGACCGGCTATCCAGCTATGCCGAACACCCTCGAGAGTTTTGTCGCTTCCCGTTGGGTCCCATAAGGTCATCATGTCCGTCAGACCCAGCCAGTGGCCGTGCGTGGCCACCGTCCATCTTCCGAAAAGGCGATAGCGCTCGCTCAGCATCGGACTGCTGTCCCGATACACATGCGGTTGGAGCGAGGGTATACCGTGCTCGATGGCTTCCGGTGCCGATGCCACGGGTTGCTGTGCTTTCGGATTGGCCTGACGGGTTTGCGCGATCTGGTGGAACGATCGTCTGACCAGGTCCTCGATCATGGTTCTTGAGTCTTCGAAAACCCTTACAGGTCCGAACAGGTCCTGATGAGTCGCCCGTGCACCGTTCCTGGCGCGACCTACGGGCTTAGCCGTAACCTGCTGGCAGGTACTGTTCAGCCGGCTTCGTCCACGTCCTGGTCTGCCTCGGGGTCATGATCGGCTTCGAGCAAGGCTTCCTCGGCTTCCAGCGAGGCCGCTTCTGCAGGATGGATCCCGAAGCGGGCCGCGACATCGGGTGCGTACCGCAGGAGGTCGGGCCGAAGCTTTAGCAGGGAGATATCCTTGGCCTTGCCTTCCAGCATGACGTCGAACTCCAGCCCTTCGGCATCGCGCATGAAGCGGGCAAACTCGAAAGGGTTGGTGAAATCGGCATGGCCGGTCCAGATCGGCGGCAGAAGAACGGTTTTCTTACGCGCGCCCGCCTTGACCGGTGCCTTGGTCACCTCGTCGGCGCGGGGAGTTGGCGCCGTCTTGCCTTTCTTTGCCTTCACCGCACGGGTCACTTCCCGCAGTTCGGTCCTGGGCGAGGAAAAGTGTATCTTCGGCCGTTCTCCTTCCGGCCAGGTCGCGACGAACTTCCGAAGCGTGTCCGCCATCCCTAGGCCTTCGGGATTCAGGCACCAGTGGTGCTGGTAATCGAACACGCAGCGTACCCCGGTCCGTTCATGGATCCAAAGAACGTCGGCGGCGGAGAACCGGATGTCGTCGTTCTCCAGCACCATGCGCCGCTTGACGGGCTCCGGCAGCAGATTGTCCCACGTTTCCACCCAACGCGCACGTGAGGCTACAGGATCGTCGTACACGCCCCCCACATGGATCACCATCACGGCCTCCGGGCCAAGTTCCATGCGGTCCAGAATCTCTGCCTGGCTGACAAGGTCCCAGATACTCTTCCTCGTCAGCTCCGGGTTGGGGCTGTTCAGGAGAACGTATTGCGAGGGATGGAACGACAGGCGCAGGCCAAGCTCGCGCGCCCGCTTGCCCGTGGCGCGCAGTTCGGCGTCGCTTTCCGCCACCATGCCGTGGAACTGCGGCATGTCGGGGTGGGTAGCATACGGCGCGAGATCCGACGACATCCGGTACATGTCGATCCGAACCTTCTTCAGGTGGTCGAAGATCTGATCCAAATGTTCCAGCGAGCACTTCAGGTGGGGACTCTTGCGCCAACCCCTTGTGTCGTTGCTCTTCAGCCCGGGCTTGCTCATGACCTTGACGGGAAACCCGAGGCGCATGGGAGTGGGTGAGGCTGTCATGCCGGCACCTCCTGTTCCGGCCCGAAGCCCAGAGTCCG
>CALMVH010000316.1:2750-7992 GCA_937873165.1 uncultured Rhodospirillales bacterium | reverse complement strand
CCCTTGTCGAACGCGGATCTGCGTGTCGACTTCCAGCCGGGACAGGCCGTTGTTCCCTCGCCCGAAATGGCGAAGCTTGACAAGATTGTCAGCCGCCTGGGCGACAATCCCGATCTGCGCGTCGAACTGCGGGCGTTTGCCACGGCGGCGGATTCCGCCAGCAAGGCTCGCCGCGTTTCGCTGGCGCGGGCACTGGCCGTCAAGTCGTATCTGACCAGCCGCGGCATTGCCGACGAACGGATCGACGTCAGGGCCTTGGGCGCATCGGACCAGAACGCCGGCGACCGAGTTGACCTTTTCCTGATGCGCTAAAGGCCCGTCCGCGCATGGATCGTATGCAGGGACCGCGCCGGTACGTCGTTCGCATCCTTCTGTTCCTTGCGGTGGTCCTGGCGCTGGCGGTCGTTCTGTCGCCCGTTCTGCTGCAAGCCTTCATGAACAACCCGTTGCTGAACGGCGTGATTATCGCAACGCTTCTGATCGGCATTGGTTTCATTCTGCGACACACCATCCGGCTGGGTCCCGAAGTCGAATGGATGCGCGCCGTTGATGAAAACGGTCGTACCCGCGTCCTGCCCAATCTGCTGCGGCCCGTTGCCAGCATGAGCCAGGGCCGCGACGGCCTGCCGACGCTTTCGCCCGTCACCCTGCGGTCGGTGCTGGACGGCGTGGGCGCCCGGCTGGACGAATCGCGCGAGCTGTCGCGCTACCTGATCAACCTCTTGATCTTCCTTGGCCTGCTCGGCACCTTCTGGGGCCTGATCCGGACCGTGGGGGCTGTCAGCAACGTAATCGGTGATCTCGATTTCACCGGCACGGCGCCCGCGCAAGGCTTCGCCGCGCTGAAGCAAGGATTGCAGGCACCGCTGAATGGCATGGGCACGGCCTTCAGTGCGTCGCTGTTCGGACTGACGGGATCGCTGGTGCTGGGCTTTCTCGACCTTCAACTGGGACAAGCGCAGACCGCCTTCTTCCGAAACCTCGAGGACTGGCTGTCCGGTGCCACCAAGGTGCAGAACAACGTACCCTACCTCGACAGCCACGACCCGGTCTCAACGCCGCACTATGTGCAAGCCCTGCTGGAACACACGACGGAGGCGATGGAAAAACTGCGCAGCAGCCTGCAGCTGGGCGAGGGCGAACGGCGGGAAACCAATCAAGTTCTGACACAGCTCGGCACCCGGCTCGATGCGCTGGTGGGGTCGCATACGGCTTTGATCGCGGCACTTCAGGGCGTTGGGCAAACAACCCCGGATGACGCGACGCGGGCGCAACTTCAAGGCATCAACCAGACCCTGTCGCGGCTGGCCGACGATATTGCGGTTGGACGCCGCCAAACCACGCAGGATCTGCGCGGCGACCTGAAATTGATCGCACGCACGATTTCGGCTGGCGGTACGTCGCCTTCGGCAGTGTCCACGATCGGCACCCCGCCTCCTCTGACGGAAGGCTGAAATGGCGTTTTCGCGCCGGGGGCAGGCGCCGCGGCAGGAGATCAACGTCTGGCCCGGCTGGGTCGATGCCCTGTCATCGCTGGTCATCGTTGTGATCTTCGTGGTGCTCGTGTTTGTTGTCGCGCAGAGCTTCCTGCAAGGCACGCTTGCTGAGAAGAACGACGCCTTAGCCAAACTGAACACGCAGATTGCGGAGCTTGCCAACCTGTTGGCGGTCGAACGCACGGGATCGGCCGAGATCAAGGATCAGCTCGCGCGCATGGCCGCACAGCTGGCAGACGCGCAGGCGCAACGCGACGACGCGCAGGCGAAGCTAGCAGCGGCAGGGGATCAGGCGAAGGATCTCGACGCGAAAACAGCTCAACTGGCGTTGCTCAATGAGCAGGTCGGGGCCCTGCGGGACCAGCTGACGCGCATCGAAAACGACCTTGCGGCGTCGGAAGCGAAGAACAAGGATCAACAGACGAAGATCGACGATCTGACCGGCCGACTGAATACGGCGCTATTAAGCCGCGTCGAGGAACTGGCCAAGTACCGGTCGGAGTTCTTTGGCAGGCTGCGCGAAGTCCTCGGCACCCAGCCCGATATTCGCATCGTCGGCGATCGCTTCATGCTGCAATCGGAACTGCTGTTTCCCAGCGGATCGGCGGAGCTTCAGCCGGCGGGCAAGGACAAGCTGCAGGAACTCTCGGGCGTGCTGATCAACCTGTCGCAACGTATCCCGTCCGACATCCCATGGATCCTCGAAGTCCAGGGCCACACCGATAAGCGGCCAATCGTGACCGCGCAGTTCCGCTCCAACTGGGAGCTCTCGACCGCGCGGGCCGTGGCGGTCGCGCAGTTCCTGATCGCGCAGGGCCTGCCTCCCGACCGCATAGCGGCGGCGGGCTTCGCCGAGTTCGATCCGATCGACAAGGGCGACAGCGAAGCCGCATTGGCCCGCAACCGCAGGATCGAATTCAAGTTCGACCAAAGATAAGCTTTTTGCGAGAGTCTGTATGTCCCCGGCGATCTAAAATCGCCTTCTAAAGCACGGCTGCCAGTTGTAAGCCTGCACGGCAGCCGTTATGCTCGGGAAAACAAAAAGAGACCAACCCCCGTGCGCATCGCCGTTGCTCTATTTGCATGCGCCCTCCTAAGGTTTGTGGTAGCGGCGAATGCAGCACCGCCCTCGCCCAGCTTTGATTGCACACGGGCTGCGACGGCGATCGAGCATCTGACTTGCAATGATCTAAAGCTGGCGGATTTGGATGCAGCCATGGCGGCTGCCTTTCGCGCCAGCCGGGAGCAGCAGGATGAAGCGGGCCGTGCCGAGAGTTTGCAGGCTCAGCGGCAATGGTTGCAATCGCGCCATGCAACCTGCGGTATTCCCCTTAAGGGCGACATCGATCCATCGAAATCGGCCGATGCCACGGCTTGCCTGACCGGACTGTATCAGGCGCGCGTTTCTGCCCTGAAGGCCATGACGACCGTGCCGCCGGTGTCCAGTACGGGACCCACATTCGACAAGACGATTTTTCCAGCCACCGGCACCCACGACGCGATGTTGGCCGTTCCGGCGTTCGGCCGGTATGCCGTGCAGGTAAAAAGCGACCAAGGGACCGCCATACAGGTGGTGGACCGGGTGGGCGGACCCGGCATTGTGCAGGGCTCGGCAGGTCATGCCGACGGCAGGACTGACTCATTCCTCGATGCAGGACAGTACAAGGTCAACCTGTTCGCCGATCCGCACGGCTCTGGCGATTCCGAAGTATCGATCGTGCCGTCGATCGAGCTGGAAGCGACGCCGCGCCAGCTGGTGGAACTGAAACCGCTGGATACGGATCTGGGCGACCACCAGCAGCGATCGTACTGGCTGAACATTTCCGAGCGGCGCGACGTGGTGATCGAGGCTTCGGGCCGCTACCTCGACGACCTGCGCCTGTGGCGCGACGGTAAATGGATGGTCGCCGCAGTTCCGGGCGCCTCGGTAGCCGACCCGAACGGAGGCCAGCCATTGGCCGTGCGGCAGCTGGCGGCGACGCTGGAGCCCGGGCTTTACAAGCTGACGGCCTATGGGGGCGAAGGCCAGAAATGGGCGAATGGCTCGGAGGCGAAGCCCCTGCACATTCGCTACGGCATTCCCGCGCTAGCGGAAGCCGGCCGTACGCGCCGGACGACATCCGCCACAGGAACCGACCGGTTCCTGGTGCCGGCCACCGCGACTTATTTCCGCCTGGATATCGATCAACCGGAGCAAGCCGCGATCAGCATCCAGCCTTATGACGCGAAGACGCCGTTCCTGGGCGGCAGCAATCGCGCCACCATCGACAAGAGCACTCGCGATCCGTTTGCCGAAGTATCGGGCGTGCAGGGACCCGCAGGGTCCATGACGCTGGTCACCATTGAGTACAAGCCTGGGGCGCCGTATCGCCTGACATGGTTCGACGATCGGCAGGAACGGACCGAGCTGACCGTGCGAGCGGGCGACTCCGGCTGGGTAGCGCTGTACAACAGTGGCAACGATATCGACGAACTCGATCCCACGATCGTGGTGGCGGATCCGCACGACCGGGTGATCGCCTCGACCGCCATCAAGGTGAGCAAGGCGGTATCCTGGCAGCGACGCTTCAACCTTCTGGACGATAGCAATCTGTATCTGGAAGTCACCGAGCCGGTCGACCTCAGCGTCGATGGCGAAGGGGCCGAAGCCGAGTTCCGCATCGAACCCCTGATCGCGCAGACCAATTACCGAGCGCAACCGGACGAGCCGTCGGGCTACGTCTGGGCCGTCGATCCGGGCTTCTACCGGCTTAATATCCGGCCTCGCGACGGTGGCAAAGGGGTTCTGACGCTAAGCCTGCACGCCAAGGGCTCGCCCGTGCCCACCCGTCCGGCGCCGCGTCAGGCCGCTGGAATGATGGCCATGAAGTTTCCTATCCCCGGGTTTTACTGGATTTACGGCAACACGCAGGCCAACGTGCATAGCGGCTTGCGCTTCTACAAATCGCCGGTCGACCTGTCGGCCGGCGCAGCGTTCGAAGTGGCGGCGGCCCAGTCGATTGAACTGCCTGTCACGGTGCCGGCGGACGGCCGCGTAAGCGTTTCCAGCGATGATGGCACGGTTCTGCCCGTCTCGGCCGATAAGTCCGCTGCCGATCTATCGTTAACGCTAAGACGCGGAACTCATGACCTAGCCTTCACGCTGCCAGGACCGGACGCGCATTATGTATCTGTCGTCTTTGCGCCTGCAACGCTGCGGGGCGATGCCCCCCTGCCCCAGATCGACGCGAAATTGCTGAGCAGCCTGCCAACGTTCCCGGTTCTGGGAAGCGGCAAAACGCTTTATGCCGATCTTGCCGCCCAGCAGCATGCGACCTTCGCCGTTGCGGTCGGAAAGCCTGCGTTGTACAGGCTGGAATCAACGGGCCTAATCGAAACCACCGGCACGCTGCGGACGCGCGTACTGCCGAGTCTCGACAGCGAAACCGCCAACGGCATCGGGCGGAACTTCCTGATCAAGCGGTATCTTGCGCAAGGTGATTATCAGCTGACGATCACCCCCGCAGGCCCCAGCCACGGCAACATCGGCGTCGCCCTGACGGAAACGCCCTTGGTGGATTTCGGAACCCTGACGCCGGAACTGACGGCGCGCGCAACGCTGCCGCCCTCGCAGGGCGGGCTGTATACCTTCCACATCGACAAGCCGGGCTCGTACGCGCTGAACACGACGGGCCTTGGGCACGATTTCACGATGCGCCTGGAAGATCAGGATGGCTGGCCGCTGCTGCCCCCGGGCGGTCCCGCGG
>CALMVH010000316.1:0-2740 GCA_937873165.1 uncultured Rhodospirillales bacterium | reverse complement strand
CCGCGGACATCGTTCAGGATTTCCAGACTGGAACCTACCGCATGGTCCTGCTGCCGGGACCGGTCGAGAACCGCGCCGTCACATTGTTGAGCCGCGTCGAGGCTCCCGTGGAACGATCGGGACATGGGCCGTTCCCGGTGGTCCTTGGAACCGCCATGACGAACCGCTGGATGGAACCAGCGGCGGGCCACGAGCGCACACCGGATGTGTGGACATTGTCGCTGCAGGCCGCGGCGGAGGTCACCGTCGGCCTCGACGCCGGAATGCAGGCGACCCTCACAGGCAAGGACAATGCTGTACTGGGTACAGCCAAGCCGGGCACAGACTGGACAGGCACCTTGCCCGCAGGAGACTACCAGCTGGCAGCCGTCAGCACCCAGCCGAACAACCGGGTCGACTACACGGTGACTGTCGGCACAAAGGAATTGATCGCGGGCGAGCGCCGCAGCGTACAGGCGCCCGTGGAGATCCCGGTTTCCATCGGCAGCGGCGCGCCTGTCGAGATCAACTCCTACGGAGACCAGGATGTCCGGGCGCGGCTGACGGACGAGGCCGGTGCCTTGGTCGTGGCGAACGACGACCGGGACAACGATTGGAACTTCAGCCTAGCGGCGGCACTGCCACCGGGCCGGTACAAGCTGCAGATCGATCCGGTCGGCACGCCAACTGCCGCCACCGATGTCGCGATCGAACAACCGGCCGAAACACACGACGCCCCGGTCACCCCGGGAAAGCCGGCGACCATCGCGGATGCCCTGGTGCACGTCGTGCCGATCGATACCGCCGCCCTCCAGGCAAACAGCCTGTTGATCGTAGCCGCTGATTCTGGCCAACCCGTAGGCCTTTCGCTGGAGCGTTCCGTCGGCGGCGCATGGCAGACGGTAGGCGGCAACGCAGGCACGAACCCCTTTGTCGGATTACCTGTCGGCGACAAGACGGGCGCGCTGCGCCTGCGCATCTGGTCGCGCGACCACACGGCTTCGCCCGTTCGCTATACTATCGCTGGCTTCGACGCGCCGACAGTGGATGAAGCCGATATTTTAGGTGGTAGACGGCTTGCACCTGTGCCGGAACTCGGCAATAGGATCGTGGCCCTGCACGTGGCGCGGCATACGCCAGGCGTGCTGCTGGTCGATGACACTTGGCCGACGCTGCAATGGTCCACGCGCGCCAACCAAGGCACGCAGCACGGCGCCTCCGAGCAAATTGACGCCGAAGGACAGGACGTATGGCTGGTCGATCGCGTATCGGACGATCCGTTGCACGTGCGCAGGCCGGATGTAACAGGCGGCCCTGTCGAGCTGACCATTCCTGCTACGGCTGAAGGCGTGCATGTATCCGCCCCGGCAACCTCGAACGGCTCGGCTGTGCTGTGGAAGGTTACATCGCGCGGGGCCGGACAGGCCGGAGTCCTCGATGCGGCCTGGAACCCGGACCTGATGGCCGTAGGCGGGCCGGAGAACGCCCGGGTCGCGGTGACGGCCTCCGTGAGTGGCGGCGGCGGAGATGTGAAGATCTGGCAGCCTGAAAAAGCCACTCGGATGCCGGACTTGCCTGTTACGTTAACTCGAGCCGTTTTCCCGCTGCCGGATGAGCATGCCTTGAGTGCCGAGCTGACCGATGGCTCGTTCTCCGGCAACGACGCGGCGCGGTTCGCATTGCCGAAAGGCGCAAAAACCCTGTCTCTGAACCTGCCGAAGGGAACCGTCGCCGTGCTGACGCAAGACAGCAAAATCACCTCTGTCATCTGGGCGTGGCAAGCCCGTGTTTTCGAGGTTCCGACGGAAGCGGATGGCTTGCTGCTGATGTACAGCGGCACGGGCCAGGCCGCCTACAGCATCGGCTTGCGGCAGGGCACCTTGCCAGCCCTGCAACGTCATGACTCAGCGGGTACGCTGGTGCTGGACGAGTGCTGTGCAAAGTCCATAATGCCCGTAGGCGCTGTCGAGAGCCTGACGACCATCAGCAACTCGGAAGATAGTCCGGTGTTTCGAGGCCTTACGGCTCTCCCGGGAAGCGGCGCTCATGCGCCGAGTCACAGCTTCATCGACTTCACACCGGGCTTGATGAGCTATGAAAGCGGTCTGGCATCTACCCTGGATAACACCGCCACGGCTATCGAACTGACAGCGGCCGCTCCCCAGGTGCTGCCGATCCAGTCCGTGCGCATCGCCGCCGGTCCTGCGCGGCTCGTAAAAGTGCATGTCGACGCTCCCGCTGTCCTTTATACCGGCAGGGAGGATGCGGAAGGTCAAGTTCCACAAATCAGCCCCAGCCTGTTCGACGCGGGCAGCAACTATTTCATGCTAATGCCCGAAGGCCAGCCGCGCGACCTTATGGCCGTGTCGAAGAGCGGCGGCACCATGACCCTGTCCGTATTGATTACGACTCCGCTTGCCGAGGGCCTGGGGCCGAAGCGCCGCCTGGCTCCCGATGAAACCCGCGCTTTTAGCTTCACCCTTGCCCAACCACGCACAGTTGGGGCCGGCGTGCGGGCTTCCGTCGATCTGGCGAACTGCACGCTTGTGAGTCCCGACGGCAAGCAGTACGGCGACGGCAAGCTGGTGATGCAGGCCCTGCCGGCTGGTACCAGCGTTTTGCTGGTCAGCGTGCCGGCGGGGGCGCCTCCTGTAGAAATCGAACCTGCCCTGGTCGGCACGGTGCCGCCCCCGGATGGTCCGCCCGATGACGTCAAGGCAAACTACCTCGCTTTGGTAAACAAGAAGACCGGTCCATGAAC
>CALMVH010000315.1 GCA_937873165.1 uncultured Rhodospirillales bacterium | reverse complement strand
GGGTGTGGTCGGGATTGTCGACCGGATGTTCAGCCGTGTTGGTGCTGCCGACGACCTCGCGCGCGGGCGCTCGACCTTTATGGTGGAGATGGTCGAAACCGCGCTGATCCTGAACCGGGCCACGGCGCGTTCGTTGGTGATCCTCGACGAGATCGGGCGCGGCACGGCGACTTTCGACGGCCTGTCCATCGCGTGGGCCACGCTAGAATACATCCATGATCGTACCCGGTGCCGGGCATTGTTCGCGACGCACTACCATGAACTGACCGCGTTGGCGGCAAAGCTGAAAGCCCTGTCGTGCCACACGATGAAGGTCAAGGAATGGAAAGGCGACATCGTGTTCCTGCACGAGGTCGCGGAAGGCGCGGCAGACCGGTCGTACGGGTTGCATGTGGCAAAGCTGGCGGGACTGCCGGAGGCGGTCATCGCCCGCGCGCAGGATATCCTGCACAAGCTGGAGGGCAGCAACCGGGCCGGAACCCTGACCCGGCTGGCGGAGGACCTGCCGCTGTTCAACGCCGCGCCGGCGAAACCGCCCCTCCCCAATCCGCTGGCGGATTACTTGTCGGCACTTTCACCGGACGCGCTGACCCCGCGTGAGGCGCTGGATGCGCTTTATGCCCTGAAAGCGCTGTCGGCCCCCGTTACTGCCCGGTGAAGGCAGGAGTCGTGGCCCCGCGCCCGCCGCCGTAACCGCCGCCACTTCCGCCATACGGGTTGCCGCCTGCCGTAGTCGGAGCCGTGTTATAGGGGCTGGCGTTGTAGGAACCAAGCCCGATCGTGCCGGAGGTGGTCGAGCCGTTTGGATTGACCCCCCCGCCACCATAGGGACTGTTCAGGGCGTTTGAACTACCGTTGAGGCCTCTGATGCCGTTTGTGTTCATCTGGGAGCCTCCTGAGAACCCATACGCCGATTGGCTGGCGTCCGGCGGAGTGTTGGTCCCCGGCGAAGCGTTCGGCGTATTGCCGTTCGGCGTGGTGTTGCCTGAACTGTCGATCGCGCCGGGATCGGGCTGCGGCTGCCCGAAGGCCTGGCTGCTGGCGTTATTGACCGAATTCATCATGCGCTGGTAGTCGGTTTGCGAGGCCTGGGTCTCGGCATGGGCATAACCCGCGCAGAGGATCGCGGCGAACGAAAGGGCGTAAATCCGGCGCATGGGGTCTCTCCATTGACGTTTGGTTAGTATATATACAACCGATCCAGCCCCTATTCGAGTTCTATCTTCGATGGACAATTCCTCGCCTGGCAAGGACAGCAGTTTGGAACAGCCGGATCGGCTGCCCGCCACGCGATTGCTGCACGAAGGCTTGCTGCGGTCGAGGTTCGAGGAGTCGAACGCCGCGATTTACATGAGTTCCGGCTTTGTCTACGACTGCGCGGAAGCCGCGGAGGCGGCTTTTGCCTCGCCTGGCAGCCGGTTCGTCTACGCGCGGGTCGCGAACCCCAACGCGGCCATGCTGGAGGCAAAACTGGCCGGCTACGAGGGCGCGGAGCGCTGCTTTACCACCGCAACCGGCATGTCGGCAGTGTTCTCGGCATTGGCATGTCTACTAAAAGCGGGCGACCGGGTGGTCGCGCCGCGTACCCTGTTCAGTTCCTGCTATTACATCCTGCACGATATCCTGCCACGCTACGGCATCGAGGTAACGTTCCTCGACGATCCCGGTCTTGCCGCCTGGGAAAAGGCCTTGTCCCGCCCGGCGCAAGCGGTCTTCTTTGAAACACCCGGAAACCCCGGTCTTGATATCATCGACATCGCAGGGGTTTCGGCGCTCGCCCACAAGGCGGGGGCGCTGGTCATCATCGACAATGTCTTTGCAACCCCTGTTTTGCAGCAACCCCTGGGCTTGGGCGCCGATGTTGTCGTGTATTCGATGACAAAGCACATGGATGGGCAGGGCCGCTGCAATGGCGGCGCCATCCTGTGTTCGCAAAGCTTCGCCGAATTGCTGGGACCGTTCCTGGTGCACACCGGCCCGATGCTGGCGCAGTTCAACGCGTGGGTTCTGTTCCATGGCCTGGAAACCCTGGAAATGCGCGTTCACCGGCAATGCGACACCGCCGAGGAAATCGTGAGCTTCCTTGCGGAACGGGCCGAGTTATCGTCATTGCGGTACCCTTTCCTTGCGGGAAGTGCCTGCGAAATCCTGGCACGGTCGCAGATGAAGCGCGGCGGCAGCCTTGTGACGTTCGACATCGCGGGTGGAAAAGAAGCAGCGTTCCGCTTCATGAACGGATTGCGGCTGATCTCGATCTCCAACAATCTGGGTGACAGCAAGACGCTGATCACCCACCCGCGCACGACCACCCACCAGAAACTATCGGACGCCGAGTGCGCCGCGGCCGGCATCCTGCCGGGAACTCTGCGGCTGTCGGTCGGCCTCGAATCCGCACGCGATCTCCTCCACGATCTCGGCCGCGGACTTGCGGCCATACCGCCTGGCGAGTAGTTGGTGTCTGCCTTGATCCGCTCCCGCGCATCGCATTTTCCCGTCCGTCCCGCCCCAGCCCTGCCCGGCTGGCTGGATTTCGCGCGCAACCGGCTCCAGGCCGAGTTCGCGGCGATCGAAGGGGCCGACCTGCAGCCCAACCGCGTCCAGATCGAAGTCACCAAGCGGCTGAAGCCCGTGATGTGGGAAACCCGCGCCGCCATCGCGCAGCATTTCCGCGACACAAACGACGGCATGGGATGCGCAATCGGATTTGCGGCGGTCATGGACGAGACGCTGAAGGGTTTGCACCGCATGGCGTCGGATCTGGCCTATCCCTCCGCGCACCAGACCACCGGCGAAGGCATGGAGCTGATCGCGCTGGGCGGTTACGGGCGCGGCGCGCTGGCGCCCCACTCCGACGTCGATCTGATGTTCCTGCTGCCTTACAAGCGCAGCGCGCGGGCGGAGCAGATCGTCGAGTTCATCCTTTACGT
>CALMVH010000314.1 GCA_937873165.1 uncultured Rhodospirillales bacterium | reverse complement strand
AGTTCAAACGCTTGTTCGGGGTCGCGGGAAGCGGTATCGCGCGGGCGCGCCGCGCGCCGCGGGACAGTGGAGCCACTATTCTACTAAAGGGTAGCGACACGGTCATTGCAAAGCCCGATGGCAGCGTGGCCATCAACAGCAATGCCACGCCCTGGCTAGCCACCGGCGGGTCTGGCGATACGTTGTCGGGCCTCATTGCCGGATTGCTGGGGCAGGGCATGACCGCCTTCGATGCCGCGTGCGCGGGAACGTGGATCCACGCGGAATGTGGCCGCGCTTTCGGTCCGGGCCTGATCGCCGACGATCTCGCGAATGAAGTACCAGGCATTCTCAAGTTTCTTCTCGGGATGCGAGAGGGTTGAGCTGATTGATCCTTGCCGCCGCTACGATACGACCCGCAGGGTACTTAAATCATCTCGATCAATGACTTGAACATAGCGTTTTCAGACATAACGCGAGGTACCTTGTTCTGCGCGCCCAGTTTTCCCCGGCTGTTCATCCAGTGCGCGAAGGTTCCGGGGGGCGCCCCCCCCACCTCGGGCGCCGCCATCTGCACATCGCCGTGACGGTGTTCGCGATAATCCAGATTGCGATCCATCAGGTCTTGATCGATCAGCTCTGAGCACAGCTTCGCCTGCTCAGGTTCAGCGGCGTTCGACAGCTCGATAATGTAAACATGGCGGCCCTTATCGCCAGCGGCAGCCGGAAACTCGGGCGCGACCGTGAAGTCTGTGACATGCACGCCGAGATGAGCAGCGGCTCCAGTCACGGCCGCCTCGATCTCCTCGCCGATCAGATGCTCGCCGAAGGCTGAAAGCGAATGCGACAACCGCCCCGTGACGACGATGCGCGCCGGCGCGGTGTCGACAAAGCGGACGGTGTCGCCCAGCAGGTAGGACCAGAGCCCGGCATTGGTGGTAAGCGCGATGGCGTAGTTGCGCCCGGTTTCCACCGTTCCAAGCCAATGCCGTGTCGGCTGGGCCGAATCCAGCTCCTCGACAGGAACGAACTCGTAGAACAAGCCATTGTCCGCTAGCAGCCTGAGACCTTCGCCCGACCCCCGGTCCTGGATGGCGATGAAGCCCTCGCTTGCTGGGTAGACTTCGCTAGTCTCCGCGCGGCTGCCTGCCAGCAAATCCGAAAAGCGGCGGCGGTAGGGTTCGAAGCTGACGCCGCCGTGAATCAAGAGGTCCAATTGCGGGGAGATGTCGGCAATCGACGTCGCGCCCGCTTTCGCCGCCATCGCTTGTTCGAGGAACGACAACAGCCAGCTGACAGTTCCGCCCATCAACGTGAGGTTGGCGGACAGCGACAACGGCGCCAGAGCCGCTACTTTCTCCGTCCAATCGGCGATTTTCGCCAGGGTGGGTGGCGGAAAGTACCGCGGCTTCGCCCACCAAGGCAGATTCTTCGCGGCGATCCCGCTAAGGTCGCCTGTATACACGCCCGCTGCGGGACGGTTCAGATCGGTGCTGCCGCCCAGCATGAAGGTCCGGCCTGAAAGCACCCGGCTGCCGGGCCTGCGCGCTAGGTGAAAGGCCAGCATGTCGAGGATCGCGCGCCGGTTCGAGGCAATCATCTGCTGGCTGACCGGGATGAACTTCGTCTTGCCGGTCGTGGTTCCGGAACTGGCCGCGATGAACTTGATGGCATCCGGCCATGTGGTACCCGTCAGGCGTGGAAAAGGTTTTTGCCAGTAATCACGCCAGAAATCCTCGTATCGTCTTAGTTTTACCTGTTTCTGGTAGTCCTCGACGCTGCGGATCTTGGTGAACTCATGATCTTTCCCGAACTGCGTAAAGGCGGCGTGACGCAACAGCCAGCGCAGCTGCTTGCGCTGGGCTTCGAGGGGATTCTGATGGGCGAGGCTCGCCAGCCGGCGCTGGGCATACATCCGCAGCAGCGGGGTGGCATCCAGCATCAGGGCTTCAGGACCGTGATGTGCGGGAAGTCGCGCGCGATCGTGTCCGGTCGCATGCCGAAACGCAGGTAGCGGCCGTGACGCCAGTAATCGGCCTGGTCAAGCGCGGTGTCGCTGCCAAACCAGCCATCCTGGCCGCCCAGCGAGCAGAAGTAGTTTTCATCCTCGTCGGACAAGTCGGAAATGTGCCGCGCGATCGAGCCATAGGGTACCCGATGAGGCCCCACGCCCACGCCCGTGCCCGTCTTCATGACAGTGTTATCCGCGCCCCCAACGCCCCACTCGCCGAACTGGAAACGTCCGCCGACGGCTGGCAGCATTCCCAGCGGATGACGCAAGCGCACGCGGTGTACGGCGCCCCAGTTGCGGTACCGCCGCAAAATCGGAACTGCGTGTTCCACGGCTTTGGCCACGAGATAGGCAGCGCGTTCCGCCGGGGTTTCGCGTAGCGAAGCCTCCAGCAGGTCGCGGGTATGCCACACAGCCTCGTAGGCAATCTTGTCCTCGGGTGAATGCAGTGAGTCCATCATCAGCGTCGTAATCGTCTCGAAAACCAGCGCCCCGGCGGAGTCTGCTTCATAAGCGCCATCCCAATGCCGCAGCACCGCGATCACCGGCCGTGCATAGCGGCGAACCTCCGGCTCGCGCACCGCTCCATCGTACAACGACAGGACGAGGTCGCGGAGGGGAAGGGAGGGCCTGGAGGAAACATCGCGCTGCAGGCTCTTCATGGTGGCAACCGTGACTGGGTCGGCGCTCGCCAGCACCTGCGAGATGCGACGCGCCCGGTCGCGGGCCGAATAAAAGAAGCCGATCGGGAAACCCGCATCGGGCGGCTGGTCATTGGCGGATGCTACAAAGCCCCGCCCGGGATCGTACTCGTGCGGCAGGTCCGACGATACAGCCATGCTGGACCAGTCTTCCGCCTGCGCGGGCTGCGCCAGCAGGTCGGCGGCGGGTGGTTGCCGCCGGCGGGGAAGGCGCGCGGCGATCAGCTTGCCGACATGGCCGTGCCGGTCGGCATAAACGAAGTTCTGGCCGGGAACCGCGAAATCGTCGGCGGCCTTCGCGAACTCGTCCCAATTTGCTGCTTTGTTGAACCCCAGCATGGCGTCGAAATCGCGGGTGGGATGGTGACCGGCCCACTTCAGCGCGAAATGATCGATGCCCGCGCCCAGCATGGGCGCATCAGATACGACCGGCCCGAAGCGGCTTTCGCGAACTGTGCGACTCACATCCGCCCCGCCGCGCACCTTGATCGTTTCCGTCCGCAGCGTGAAGTCGGTCTCGCCCGCTACGTCGATCAGGTCGGTACTGGCAGCATGCAGGTTGGTGCCCCCCCAGGCGATGTCTGCGTTCCGACCAAGCGCCACAAAGGGCAGCGCCGGCAGCATATAGCCGATCACGCGGTAGCTGGGGCACCTGAACCCGGCCAGCAGCCAGATGTTGGGAACGGTGATCGGCAGATGCGGATCGCTGGCCAGGATTGCGCCGCCATTTCCCGTGCGTGTTCCCCCGGCCGCGAATGAATTGCTGCCACTGCGCGAGCCGGCGAGGATCGTGCCCAGAACTTCCTCCGCGCCATCGCCGCTCATTGCCGAATGCTGGAGCCCCGGCATTCCCTGTTGCAGGATCTTTTCCCATAGCGCGGGCCATGATTCATGTTTGCGAAACCGCAATAGCTTCAGCCAGATCATCCAGTGCACATCCGCACCCGACAACCGGCCAATCCCGACGATGTCCTCTATCGACCAGGGTTCGCGATCTAGTTCCATCCAGGCAAATTCGAGCGGAAGGTCGGGGCCTTTCAGGAGTACATGGTTGATGCCTTGGACGAATCCTTCCAACCACGCTCTGGTGCCGGGCGACATCGCGGCGATCGACGCCGGAATGTCGCGCGTGAAGTTGAAAGCCCTCAGCGCATGATCCAGTTCCAAGCCTGCCGCGCCGATCATCTCGGCCAAGCGGCCCTGGGACAGGAC
>CALMVH010000313.1 GCA_937873165.1 uncultured Rhodospirillales bacterium | reverse complement strand
GTCCCTGTATTGTCCATGATGGCCGGGCGGCGATGTCATGGAATCAGTTTGCTCAGGTCCACGCCCCTCGCCGGTTGCGCGATGCGGGTTTCGCCCGCGGCGCATCCATGGCGATGGTCCCGCCGGCCGGTTACTGGCGGCGAGGCTGGCGTTGTAATGTCGTGTGAATGGGAATTTTTCGTCATGGACAATTTGATACGTTAGAAAAATCATGTTCTCATAACCTATTCCGGCCGGTATGGTATGCTGCGTAACATACCGGCAGGCCATGACTTTCCGTCCCGATAAGCCATACAACGACCTGCCACGGCTTCCGCCCCGGCACGATCTGGAAACGAAATCGATCCTGAAATTGTGCATCGCGGCGCGTGCGGCTTTGGCGGAGCTGGATGCCGTTGGCGATCTGATCCCCAATCCCGCGATCCTGATCAACACCATTCCGTTCTTCGAAGCGCGGGCCAGTTCCGAGATCGAGAACATCGTGACCACGAACGACCGGCTGTTCCGCATGGGGCAGGGCGCGCCCTTCGATGGCGATGCCGATCCCGCAACGAAGGAAGCGTCCCGATACCGCACAGCCCTGAACGAGGGGTACCGGTCCCTCTCTACCCGGCCGCTTTCCAGTTCCACGGCCTTGCGCATCTGCAGCGTGATGAAAAACGTCGACATGGAAGTGCGCCGCGTAAGCGGGACCGTGCTGCGGAACAGTTCCGGTACGACGATCTACACACCGCCCGTGGGCGAGAGCGTGCTGCTCGACCTGCTGGGCGATTGGGAGCGTTACCTGCACGACACCGCCGAAATCGATCCCCTGATCCGCATGGCGGTCGCGCATTACCAGTTCGAGGCGATCCATCCCTTCACCGACGGCAACGGGCGCACCGGCCGCATCCTGAACATCCTGTACCTGGTGGATCGCGGATTGCTGAGATTGCCGGTTCTGTATCTCAGCCAGTACATCCTCGCCAACCGGGCGGAGTATTACCGCCTGTTGCTGGATGTTACCGCGAACGGGACCTGGGAGGCGTGGATCGCCTATATGCTGACCGGCATTGTGGAAACCGCGCAATGGACGACAAAAAAGGTGCGCGCCATCAAGGCGCAGATGCAGGTCGCCAAGGACCATATGCGGCTGAATGCGCGTCAAATCTATTCGCACGAACTGCTGGATATCCTGTTCACCTATCCGTACTGCCGGATCGATTACCTGGTGAGCGCAGGCATCGTGAAGTCGCGCCAGACAGCCTCGGTCTACCTGAAAACCCTATGCGATATGGGGATGCTGGTCGAACGCAAGGCGGGTACGCACAAGCTGTTCGTACACGAGACTTTCTTCGATCTGCTGACCTCCGACGAAAACCAGCCGATTGGCTACGGTCCGCTCACAGGATAAACTTGCTCAGATCCACGTCCTTCGCCAGTTGCGCGATGCGGGTTTGGACCAGGTCGGCGTCTATGGTGATGGTTTCGCCGGCGCGGTCGCTGGCGGCGAAGCTGATTTCCTCCAGCAGGCGTTCCAGCACGGTGTGCAGGCGGCGCGCGCCGATGTTTTCGACGCTGCCGTTGATCTCGACCGACAGCCTAGCCAGCGCGTCGATGGAGTCGTCGGTGAAGACCAGCGTCACGCCTTCGGTGTGCATCAGCGCGATATACTGCTTGATCAGGCTGGCCTCGGGTTCCAGCAGGATCCGCTTGAAATCGCTTTCGGTCAGCGGCTTCAGCTCCACGCGGATCGGCAGGCGGCCTTGCAGCTCGGGCAGCAGGTCGGAGGGCTTGGCGAGATGGAAGGCGCCCGACGCGATGAACAGGATGTGGTCGGTCTTGACCGGCCCATGCTTGGTGGCAATGGTCGTGCCCTCGATCAGCGGCAGGAGGTCGCGCTGCACGCCCTCGCGGCTGACGTCCGCGCCCTGGTACTCGCTACGACCCGCGATCTTGTCGATCTCGTCGATGAACACGATGCCGTTCTGCTCCACCGCCTCGATCGCCTCGCGCACAACGCGCTCCTGGTCCACCAGCTTGTCCGATTCTTCGGTGATCAGCACCGCGTAGGCCTGCTCCACCGTCAGCTTGCGGGTCTTGGTCCGGCCGCCAAAGGCCTTGCCCAGCGCATCCCCCAGATTGATCATGCCCATCTGCGCGCCCGGCATGCCCGGCACGTCGAACATCGGCATGCCGTTGCCCCCGCCACTTTCGGCAACCTCGATCTCGATCTCGCGGTCGTTCAGCTCGTTATGGCGCAGCTTGCGGCGGAAGGCGTCGCGCGTACCGTCATGCGCATCGCCGCCCACCAGCGCATCCAGCACGCGGTCCTCGGCGGCCAGTTCCGCCCGGGCCGAGACCTCCTTGCGCAACCGCTCGCGCGTCATGGTCATGGCGGTGTCCACCAGATCGCGCGCGATCGAATCCACGTCGCGCCCGACATAGCCCACTTCGGTGAACTTCGTTGCTTCCACCTTCAGGAACGGCGCCTGCGCCAGCTTCGCCAGCCGCCGCGCGATCTCGGTCTTGCCGACGCCGGTCGGGCCGATCATCAGGATGTTCTTCGGCAGCACTTCGTCGCGAAGAGCCTCGGGCAATTGCTGCCGGCGCCAGCGGTTGCGCAGGGCAACGGCCACCGCGCGCTTGGCATCCGTCTGGCCGACGATGAAGCGATCGAGTTCCGAGACGATTTCGCGGGGAGAGAAGGCGTTCACAGCGTTTCAATCGTAAAGTTGGTGTTCGTATAGATGCAGATACCGGCTGCAACCTCCATCGCCTTGCGCGCAATGGCATTGGCATCCATGTCGTCGCGGTCGATCAGCGCCCGCGCGGCGGCCAGGGCGAAGCTGCCGCCCGATCCGATGCCGATCAGATTATCCTCGGGCTCCAGCACGTCGCCGGTGCCCGTCAGGATCAGCGAGACATCCTTGTCGGCGACAGCCATCATGGCCTCCAGCCGGCGCAGGTAGCGGTCGGTGCGCCAATCCTTTGCCAGTTCCACGCAGGCGCGGGTCAGCTGGCCGGGATGCTTTTCCAGCTTGGCTTCCAGGCGCTCGAACAGCGTAAAGGCATCGGCGGTGGCACCCGCGAAGCCCCCGATGACGGCGCCCCCCGCCAGCTGCCGCACCTTGCGGGCGTTGGCCTTCATCACCGTGTTGCCCAGTGTCACCTGTCCGTCGCCGATCACCACGACCTGGCCATGCTTGCGCACGGACAGGATGGTGGTCCCATACCAGGTCGCGGGATTGTGAGTGGAAAGATCGGGCAAGTGTCAGGTCCGTGTTTTGATTATACACGCACATGTGGGCTGTACTTGCGGGGCGTTCAAGTCACTGGTAGATCGCATCATGGATGACGGCATCGAACTTATCCTGCGGTGGCGCGAACGCGAGGGCCGCCGCCGTCCGGGAGACTGCCTGCTGAAATACCTCGAGCCTGTGAACAAGGCGCGGTTGGCCGCGTGCCTTGCGAACTCGTACGGCGAGGTCGAGGTACCCCTGCCGGTCATCCGATCGCTGACGCGGCAGAAGATCGTGCCACTGATTCCCCTCTCGGAGACATGCGATTATTCGCTGGATTTCCGGCGCCGTCGTTCGATAACGTGGCCCTCTCCGCCATGACCGCGCAAGCAGCGAGGCTGCCTTAACAGTATTGGTTAAGTTGCCCATATGGTCTAACATACCGCCATGGATCGAACGGGACCGCTTACAGCCGCAGGGCGGCGCGCGCATGTCGAACGCCTGACGCGCGAGACGAGGATCATCGTCGACGTCGACCTCGACGGCACGGGCGAATCGGACATTTCGACGGGCGTGGGCTTCCTGGACCACATGCTGGACCAGCTGGCGCGGCACGGGCTGCTGGACCTTACTGTGCGCGCCGAGGGCGACCTGCACATCGACATGCATCACACGACCGAAGATACGGGCATCGCTATCGGGCAGGCCGTGAAGCAGGCGCTTGGAAACCGCATGGGTATCGTGCGCTACGGCCACGCCTACCTGCCGATGGACGAGGCGCTGACCCGCGTCGCGATCGACCTGTCGAACCGGCCGTTCCTGGTCTGGCAGGCCCAGTTCACGCAGTCCAAGATCGGCGACATGGATACCGAGCTGTTCCGCGAATGGTTTCAGGGTTTTGCCGTGGCGGCCGGCGCCACGCTGCACGTGACCAACCTGTATGGCGCGAACAACCACCACATCGCCGAGTCATGCTTCAAGGGCCTTGCGCGGGCCTTGCGCCAGGCCGTGGCCATCGACCCGCGCACCGCGGACATGGTGCCTTCAACCAAGGGGACCCTCAACGGGTCATTGTGAACATGAAACTGTCCCGCCTTGCGTGCGCCTTGTGTTCGATCCTGCTGGCGGGGCAAGCCCGGGCGGCCAGTTCCACGATTGCGGAAGATCCTGCCGACGCAGCCATCGAGGTATCAATGATGATCGGCTCGGTGGAGGCGATGGCGGATATATGCTCGCCAGCGCCTGCCAGCTACGAACCGGCGCTGGCCGCGGCGACAAAGGCGTTGGATAAGCTGTACAGCGAGGCAGGCCTCGATCCGGGGCAGATACCCGTCGATATCGACCAAGGCCGCCAGGATGAAACCAAGCGCCACGACGACCTGTCATACCCGCTGAACTGCACGCTGTTTCCCAAACAGGTCGCGGCCGTGGAGGATCACCTGATCAAGGCCCGGAGCCAGCGCGAGGCCGCGTCCGCGTCTTCCACCGATCAATAAGCAGGCAGGGCCGCTGGTGCAAACCATCGTTGTAATCGATTACGGGTCGGGCAATCTGCATTCGGCGGCCAAGGCGCTTGAGCACGCAACCGCTGAAGCAGGCCTTGCCATGGAAGTCGTCGTCAGCGGCGATCCGCAGGCGGTGCGCCGGGCTGACAGGATCGTACTGCCGGGGCAGGGGGCGTTCGGCGATTGCATCGGGGCGCTGAATGCGATCCCCGGCATGCGCGCGGCGCTGGATCATGCCGTGCTGGAACAGAAGAAGCCATTCCTTGGCATCTGCGTCGGCATGCAGCTGATGGCAAAACACGGGTTCGAGAACGGCAGGCACGATGGCCTTGGCTGGCTGCGCGGCGAGGTCGTGAAAATGACGCCGCCGGACCTCAAGATCCCGCACATGGGCTGGAACGAGCTGGTGCATTTCGGTCTGGTCCACCCTGTCACCCAGGTCCTGAAGCCGGGCGACCATGCCTATTTCGTGCATTCGTACCAGTTCGTGCCCAACGACATGGCCGACCTGCTGGCCTACACCGACTACGGCGACCGCGTGCCCGCCATCGTCGGCCGCGACAACATGATCGGCATGCAGTTCCACCCCGAAAAAAGCCAGGACGTCGGGCTAAAGCTGATCACGGCGTTCCTGAGGTGGATGGTCTAGCCCGAGGCGGCGTTAAGGAACTCGGGTTTACTAGAATTCCACCGTAAACTCTTAACTATGCCGGTGGCGGTTCGCACCTGGGCAGGTATTTTTGAGGAACTATATACATCGCTAGTCATACTATTTGTGACAGGGATACGCCTCTTGCATCGCGGCAGTAACCGCGTTGACCGCTGGCAGGTATAGCTTCTCGGGATGATCTGAAGCCCACTTTACAAAAATCCTAACACCTTGGCCTATATTCGCACCCTGTGGGACGCAGGTCTTGATCTAGCCAGCCTCGCTCATGGCTTGCATATATCCAACGCAGAAACCGGTATCATAGGGGTTACCGACATAGCTAGGATTGGCATTGTCAATCGCGACAACCGCCAGCTTGCAGGACTTGAACAAGGTATCAGCAGTCTGATCGGCGCGACAGGGCAAAGTGCTTAATGATAACAAGCTGACAAAAAGTACGGCAATCGCTTTCATCAACTAATCCCTTTCTCAGGAAGTAGGTACATGGTGAATCGCACTAAATCGTAGTTATTAACGACACCATGGAACACCAATGTTTTCCGGATTTAGACTGGTTTCCTCCACCAATGTTTGCACAATATGACTTTGCCACATCAAGAATATGCACAAGACAACATAGATAAAATCTCTCTTCGCGTAAAATCTTTTCTTCTCAAATTTTCTTTTTAATAACATGTATATAGAAC
>CALMVH010000312.1 GCA_937873165.1 uncultured Rhodospirillales bacterium | reverse complement strand
CCTTATAACCCCCGCTTCGACACGCTCCTTGCCGGTGGGAATCCTCGCCGGCTAAGGCCCGGGCGGCTGGTCTTTACCGAAACAGCGCCGGACCGTCTAACAGCCAAAGGGAGTTACCATGGCTTTGTATGAAACCGTGTTCATCGCACGGCAGGACATCACGTCCGCACAGGTCGATGCGATTGCAGCGACTTTTTCCGAGATCCTGACCGCGCAGGGCGGCACAATCATCAAGACAGAAAGCTGGGGATTGCGAACCCTGGCGTACCGCATCAAGAAAAACCGCAAGGGCCACTATGTCCTGTTCCAAATCGAGTCCTCGGCCGCTGCCAAGGACGAGCTGGAGCGGAACATGGGCCTGAACGAGGATGTATTGCGGTTCATGACCCTGAAGGTCGAGGCGCATAACCCCGAGCCGTCCGTCATGATGCAGAACAAGGGCGAACGTCGCGACTACGATCGTCGTGCGCCTTACGAGGACCGCGAGCAGTCGCAGATGGAGGAGATCCAGATATGAGCTATTCCCAGGACCGCGCCCCGAGGGGCGAAGACCGTGGCGACCGCGGCGGAGACCGTGCACGCGGCGAAGGCGCCGGGGGAGCGGGTGGCGCGGGGCGCCGGCCATTCTTCCGCCGCCGCAAGACTTGCCCGTTTTCCGGCCCGCATGCGCCCAAGATCGACTGGATGGATACCAAGCTGCTGGCGCGGTTCCTGTCGGAGCGCGGCAAGATCGTGCCCGCCCGCATCACCGCGGTTTCCAACAAGAAGCAACGCGAACTGGCGCAGGCAATCAAGTACGCCCGCTACATGGCGCTGCTGCCTTACGTCAGCAAATAAGCCGGAGTAGACAGATCATGGAAATCGTATTGCTCGAGCGTGTCGAGCACCTGGGCCAACTGGGCGAAGTCGTCAACGTGAAGCCGGGCTATGCCCGTAACTTTCTTCTGCCGCAGAAGAAGGCGCTGCGCGCCACCAAGTCGAACCTGGAATATTTCGAACGCCGGAAGACGGACCTGCACGCGCAGAACGAGCAAAAGCGCGGCGAGGCGGAAACCGCCGCAAAGAAGGTTGATGGAATGTCCCTGGTCGTGATCCGGCAGGCATCCGAGGCTGGTCAGCTTTACGGATCTGTGGCGGCGCGCGATGTCGCCGAGGCGATCGTGGCAGCAGGCTTCGCCGTGGAGCGCCGCCAGGTGGTTTTGCACGAACCGATCAAGGCGCTGGGCATCTTTCCTGTGCGGATCAGCCTGCATCCGGAAGTCAGCGTCAACGTCACGGTGAACGTCGCCCGTTCCACCGAAGAAGCCAAGATGCAGAAGGAACGCGGGGAAGCCGTGACCCGCGCGCAGATGGCTGAAACCGAAGAGGCCGAGGCGCAGAACGCGTTTGAAGGCGAGCAGCCGGCCGGGGCGTGAATGCTTCTGAACGATCAAAGCCCGTTTCGTTGTTCACGAAGCGGGCTTTACCGTTTATAAACGCCTTTAGGGTGACTTAAACTCGTCCTTAGAAATGTAGAAGGTCAGGGTCATGAAGGCATTTTTCGATCAGATCGAGCATCTTTTGGGCATCCGCCTGGACGCGGTCTTCCCTTATATTGCAGGCATAGTCGCCCTTCTGTTCTTTTTCAGTCTGAAGCACGATATTTCTGTGTTGCAGACACAGGTCAACCAGGTTCAGGCCTCGTTGAGCATGACCGGTGGCGTCAGCAAATCCGATATAGCGCCCTTGGTGCAGGGCGTGAACTTCTCCAACGAGTCTGTGAGAAAGATATCCAGCCAGACGGCTTATATTATCGATCGCCTGCCGGAACTCGAAAACTCGGTAAGTCTGGCGAATCAGAAACTGACGTTTATCGAGAACGCCAGGAACGGCACAGCGGCTGCGATCGATCCCGCAACGGCGGCCAGCAAGCCCGCCCCGCTTCACTGACGAACGCGGATTGCCCAAGACTCGCAGCCGCGAACCGCGTATCTTTCCTCCATGGTTTACGATCTGAACAGCAAGCCTGCCGTTGCAGCGGCGACTACGGCTGAGCGGCCCGGCTTTCGCCTGCCTCCGGCCAACGAGGACGCCGAACAGGCTCTTCTGGGAGCCCTGCTGGTCAGCAACCGGGCTCTCGAAGCCGTAGCCGAGTTCCTCAAGGCGGACCACTTCTTCAGCCCGGTTCACGGACGCATTTTTACCGCAGCGGCAAAACTGATCGAGCGCGGCCAGGCTGCCAATCCGATCACGCTGAAATCCTATTTCGAGCGGGACGAGGATCTGTCCCACCTGGGAGGCGCCGCCTACCTGGCCGACCTGGCCGCGAACGTGGTGGCGGTGGTGGGCGCCGTCGATTACGGGCGCGCCATTCACGACCTGTACCTGCGCCGCCAGTTAATCGCGGTTGGCGAGGACATGGTCAACGAAGCCCACGACCACGACCTGGAACTGCCGGCAGGGGAGCAAATCGAGCGCGCTGAAAGCAAGCTGTTCGAACTGGGCCAAGACGGCGAGCTGAAGGGCGGTTTCATCAGCTTTACCGAGTCGCTTACCACCGCCATCGAGACGGCTGAGGCAGCGCGGCGGCGCGAGTCGCATCTGACGGGGGTGACCACCGGTTATCTGGACCTGAACAACAAGCTGGGCGGATTCCACCGTTCCGACCTCCTGATCATAGCGGCCCGGCCTTCGATGGGCAAAACCGCACTGGTCACGAACATGGCCTACAAGGCAGCGCGCGCTTACCTGGAGAGCGACGGCAAGGAAGGCGCTGTCGTCGGGTTCTTGTCGCTGGAAAT
>CALMVH010000311.1 GCA_937873165.1 uncultured Rhodospirillales bacterium | reverse complement strand
ATACAAGGCGGTGCTCGATCAATCGTCGAACACGTGCAAGGATTACTCCGGCGCCAAGGCCGAACCCGATATTCGCAAGGTTCCGATCAATGTGCTGCGTCCGGTTTACGAGCACCAGATCCTGCTCTGCCCGAACACCAAGCTTGCGGATGCCGAAGGCTCGGTGATCTGGTACGGCAATCACAAGGCCATGATCTGGAACCCGGAAACCTCCGGCGCCGCCGACACAATGAACAAGAAGCTCGGCGATATGGCGCATGATGACTCCTATCCGTCGGGGATCGAGGTCTGGACCACCAAGGGCGACCAGGTCAAGGGCGGCCTCGTACCGGCCTTCGACGTAAGCTGCATGGGTACGGACGAGGGCTGCAACCAGTAGTCACGGGTGAACCGGGGAGCCTTCAGCGGCTCTCCGGCACTACGGCATCCTGCAGGATCGGCGCGTCTGACCAGCCGCGTCTGGTGACAGACCGCAGGCTCGATTGATCAGCGGTACAGGGCTTCGGCCGTTTTCAGGCCCATCGCGGCTTGAGCGAAAAACGCATTTTTGCGACTTTATTGACCGTCAGCACGCATAATCCTGCCACAACCGCGCCGCATAGCATCACGGTTGCATGCGATGGTGCGGGCACGAAGGTGTGGAGTTTACAAACCGCCGCCACTGCCGCCGCGCCGCACAGGGGTGATGCCATGACAATCGTGTGCGCCTTTTCCGGCCCGAAGGCGACCAGCGCCAAACCCATCCCGAACGTCGCCGCGATCAGTATGCGATAACGGAAGCTCCACCGCCGTGCGGATATATTCTTGAGGATGCTGGAAACAAGCGCGGGAGCATCCAGGTTGCCGTGCCGCAGCAGCACCAGATCTTCCGCACTGCGCGTGGAGTGCACCGGCACCAGTTTTCCATTCGTCAAGAATGCAATCACGCTGATCTGCTGATACGGAGAGTCCGTGTACCACGACTTCATGTCGCCGACGCTAGGATCCTGCGGGTCGTAGCCTTGGTACAGCATGTTGCCGGCCTGGGGGTTGCCGGACACGAGCTGCGTCGGCTGGAACCGCATGGCCGCCGCGACCAGCGCGTTGTCGACCCGATATGTTCCCAAGTGCGGCGCATCGGCGTCGAAGGTCTGGCTCTGGAAAGGCATGACCGGGTTCGTCGGAGCCTTTGGATTAACGATACTCGGCCCCTGGGGAATGCGCGAAGGCCACCACAGTTGTTTGTGATGAGAGGAGTAAAAGCTTTCCTCGTGCTGCCATTGGAACATCTCGACATACCGGTGCAGGCTTAGCCCGCGCACAGCGACCCCGGTATCGGGATCGGTGATGGGCGTGTCCGCTTCCAGGGTTCCCGTGACATGAACGATCCTGCCGTCCAGGGCTTGAGCCGGCGCGTCGGGCGAGGCCTCCAGGACATGGGCTGCAATGGCGCGAACGGCGGCGCTGTCGCTGTTGGCCTGCACCTCGCTTTCATCGAGCGAGATCAACCCGACAACAAGTACCAGCAGCGAAACCAGGACATAGAGAAGCTTCATGGTGTTTCACCATGACACAATCAACCGGCGCAGGGAAAGGGCCGGTCCGGCGTCGCTAGGGGGACTCGGACCTTGAGTCCGGCTCGAATCTCGCTTGCTCCACGCCGTCGATCAACACCGTTCCGAAAAACATCGCCTTTGGTCTGACCCATAAGCCGCCTGTATTCTGAACAGGCCGATAGATGACCAGATATTCCTCGGTTTCGAAATGCCGTGCTTCGCCCAGAACCTCGTAAACGCCGCCTTCGTAGTGCCGATAGCGAGTGCCGGGGGCCAGCCGCGCATCGCAGATCGCCAGGCCATCCGCCGCCAGTTCGCGCGTCAGTGCGGCTTCCATCGTTTCGAACCGGCTTCGGCCGGTCTTCGCGGCTATCAGGGCGCGGCGTATGGCAGGATCATTTTGACTCATGCTGGTCACGAGGCCCGGAATGGACGTATTGTTCCTTGATGCAACACGAAAACCATATGGTCCTGTCAGGTTTGCCCGGGTGATGAGTACCCAGTTGACCGTTTACATCATTCAGGTGCTTTGGATCGTCTGGCTGGCCGTATGGATTGCGCTGTCGCGGCGGAACAAGAGAACGCGCCGTCTCGAGCCGTTCGTTTCGCGCCTGGGCTATCGGCTTGTGCTAACGGCGGGGCTTCTCCTGATGCTTGTGGGATTGCCGCCCGTGCCGCAAGCAGATGAGGATATGTTCGCCCGCACGACGCTCTTCGACGCGGTTTGCGTCGGGTTGACGATCCTTGGCCTTGGCTGGGCCACATGGGCGCGGCTGCACCTGGGATCGAACTGGAGCGCCACGGTGCAGGTAAAGGAAGGCCACGCGCTGGTACGGAGCGGCCCCTACGCCGTAACCCGTCACCCGATCTACAC
>CALMVH010000310.1 GCA_937873165.1 uncultured Rhodospirillales bacterium | reverse complement strand
GAACGGTGTACGCGTGAATAGCTGCCTTTGCCTCGCTGTGATGCACGATGGGGATAAAGTCACGACGATTGAAGGTCTTGGGAGCGAAGGAAACCTTTCCCCGATGCAGCAGTCCTTTGTGGACCATGATGGCTATCAATGCGGGTATTGCACCCCGGGTCAGATTTGCTCCGCTGTGGGCATGCTGAATGAAGGCCATGCAAAGACAGAAGCGGATATTCGCGAACAATTGAGCGGCAACGTGTGCCGCTGCGGAGCGTACCCAAACATCGTCGCCGCAGTGAAGCACGTCATGAGCATGGGCCAGACGGAAGGTGGGCGATGAACAACTTTCAGTATGTACGTGCCGAAGGTCTGGACGGTGCTGCCCGGTTCGTCGCAGGGCACGTCGGGGCGAAGTTCATCGGTGGTGGAACGAACCTCGTCGACCTGATGAAGTACAACGTCGAGAAACCCTCGGCGCTGGTGGATCTGAATCGGCTTTCCATGCGCGACGTTTCGGAGCTGCTGGACGGCGGTCTGCGGATAGGTGCGTTGGTGACCAACAGTGATGTTGCCTACCATCCGACTGTATCGGCGCGTTACCCATTGCTGTCACGAGCCATCCTGGCCGGTGCAAGCGCGCAACTCCGCAACAAGGCGACCACCGGCGGCAACCTGCTGCAGCGCACACGCTGCGTCTACTTCTACGACACGGCGACTCCCTGCAACAAGCGTGAGCCCGGAACCGGATGTCCGGCAAAAGAGGGTATCAATCGCACCCTGGCCATCCTTGGCACAAGCGTGTCGTGCATCGCGACGCACCCTTCCGATATGTGTGTGGCGCTCGCCGCGCTGGGTGCCGTCGTGCAGGTAACGGGTCCGGGTGGCAGTCGCAGCATTCCCTTCGAAGAGTTTCATCGTTTGCCGGGGGACCATCCTGAGGTAGACACCACGCTGGCGGCGGACGAAATCATCACTTCCGTCGATCTGCCCAAAACCGGCTTTGCCGGCCACTCCGCGTATATCAAGGTGAGGGATCGGCAGTCGTACGCCTTCGCTCTGGTTTCTGTAGCGGCAGGCCTTGAAGTCGCGGACGGAGTGATTTCCAAGGCAGGCATCGCGCTCGGAGGCGTGGCACACAAGCCCTGGAGAAATTGGCAGCTGGAGCAGGAGTTGCTGATCGGCAAGCCTGCCAACCGCGATACCTACCATGAGTTCCAGCGCGCGCTTTTGGCGGGTGCGCAGGGATTCGGCGAAAACGACTTCAAACTGAAGCTGGCACCGGTCACCGTAGTGCGTGCGTTGGAGCAGGCAGCCCACGAAGGAGAACAGGCATGAACACCCATCTGATTGGCACAGACGTAAACCGTATCGACGGACCGGCCAAGGTATCGGGCGCGGCCAAGTACGCCGCAGAGTTCTTCGCCCCGGACATACTG
>CALMVH010000309.1:1610-2991 GCA_937873165.1 uncultured Rhodospirillales bacterium | reverse complement strand
GGTCAAGCCTCCTGTCGTTGTGCTGATCGACGGCGCGGGCACCAGCGGCGCGTCGTGGTCGGCCATGGCCGAAGCGCGCCACCAGTTCACGGTGCGCACCCTGAACGCCGACACGACCGTGATCGATCCCACGACCGCCGCGCTGATGATCGTTCATCCCCGCGACCTGTCCCCGGGCGAAACCTTTGCCATCGACCAGTATGTGCTGAACGGCGGGCACGTGCTGGCATTTGTCGATCCCGACGCGGAAACCGTCGCTCCGGCCGGCGACGCGATGAGCATGGGCAGCGCCCCCGCCGGCGGATCGTCCGACCTGCTTGGGCTGTTCAAGGCATGGGGCATTGCCTACGACCCCACGAAGACCGCCGCCGACTGGGATCAGGCGATGCGTATCCAGGCCGAAAGCTTCGGCCGCCCCACCGTCGTGGACTACCCGCCGTATATCGCTGCGAAGCCTCCCTTCCTAAAGCCCGACGATCCCGTGACCGGCGACCTCAAGATCGTGAACATGATCACGCCGGGCGCCCTGGCGCATGTGGAAGGGATGGCCAGCGTGTTCACCCCGCTGATCCAAACCTCGCCGCATGCGGCGCTGGTTGAATCATCGGATGCCGTTGCCGCCGCCGATCCGCTGGCGTTCCTGACGAAGTACAAGCCCGGGAACCAGCCGCTGGTATTGGCGGCGCGCGTCACGGGCCAGTTCACGACGGCCTTCCCAAACGGCGCGCCCAAGGATGCGCACGCGCCACTGCCGCCGAAGGACGGCTACCTTAAAGCCTCCGCCAGGCCTGCCGAGATCATCGTGGCAGCCGACGTCGACATGCTGTCCGATCACAGCTGGACGGATACACGCGATATCGGCGGACAGCAGATCCAGATCCCCTTCGCCAGCAATGGCGACTTCCTTATCAATGCCCTGGAAAGCCTGACGGGACGGACCGGGCTGTCGTCTCTGCGGGCGCGGGGCGTTGCCAGCCGGCCGCTGACGCGACTTGCGGCTTTGGAACGAGCCGCGGACGACCGCTACCGTGCGACGCAGGAGTCGCTGTCCCGGAAACTTGAGCAAACACAGCGGCAATTGCTGGCACTGTCGGGCGGCCAGTCGCGCGACAAGGCATCGGCGTCGGCCAGCGCCCCGGTGCTGAACGACAAGCAGCAGGACGCCCTGCGCGACTTTCGGGCGGAGATGATGGAGACCCGCAGCCAGCTGCGCGATGTCCAACGTGACCTGCACCGCGATATCGACCGGCTGGAAGCCCGCCTGAAGGTGGTCGATATCGGCCTCATGCCCCTGGCGGTCGTGATTTTTGCCATCCTGATGGCCGTCGCAGGGCGGCGGCGGCGATGAAGCGCCAGGGAGTCTTGCCGGTCGCTGCGCTGG
>CALMVH010000309.1:0-1600 GCA_937873165.1 uncultured Rhodospirillales bacterium | reverse complement strand
TGCTGGCGGTGGCTGCCGCCAGCCTCGCAATCGTCCAGTCGCGGCCTTCGCACACTCTGCCCGATACCGGCGGCAAGGCATTTCCAGGCTTGGCGGCGCAGGCGGGCGACGCCCAGCGGCTCGCAGTCACGACTCCCAAAGGATCATACGCGCTGGCGAAACAGGACGGTCACTGGGTCTTGCCGGACAAGGCGGACTACCCCGCCGATAGCGGCAAGGTCGGCGCTTTCCTGGCTACACTGGCGGATATGGACCTGCTGGAGCCGAAAACGGCCGATCCCGCGCGCTATGCCGATTTAAGCCTTGGTGACCCGGGTGGGGCAACAGGCGCTGGCAAGTCGGTGACGATCGGCGATGCGGGCGGCCACCCGCTTGCAGCGGCGATCTTCGGCAGGGCCGCGCCCTCGCTCGGACG
The DNA here is from genome assembly GCA_937873165.1 of uncultured Rhodospirillales bacterium. Taxonomy (GTDB): domain Bacteria; phylum Pseudomonadota; class Alphaproteobacteria; order CALMVH01; family CALMVH01; genus CALMVH01. The sequence goes on along the minus strand of CALMVH010000309.1, from coordinate 1,185 downwards.
TACCGGCGGCGGGCTTTACCTGCGCCGCGCGGGCGAGGCGCAGAGCTGGCTTGCCTCCGGCCTGCCGACGATCCCGGATACAGCCGAGCGCTGGATGGACCGCAGTCTGTTCGATCTGTCCGATGCCACCGCCATCAAGACGGCGACGATAACCGACGTGGACGGCAAGACAATACTGGCCGAATTTCGAGACAAGCCCGCCGACGTGGACTTCTCGGCAAGGCAGGCGCTGCCCGGTAAGCCGGACCAGTCGAAACTGGACAGTCTGGGAGCGACACCTGTATCGCTCGAGTTCGATGATGTACGCGCAAGGCCAACCGATGCGACCCCGACCCGCACGATCACGTTCGAACGGTTCGATGGCGGGACGTACAAGCTGACCCTTTATACGATTGGCAAGGATGTCTGGACTGCGGCCACGCAAACGGGTGCGGGCGCGGCTGGGTTCGATGCCGGGCATGCCCGGTACCTGTTCAGGCTGCCGCCTTATCGGATGGGTGTGCTCCAAGGAAGCCTCGCCGATTTCGTGATCCGCAACGATCCCGATCCGAAAGGAGCCGCGCACCCGGTGGCCCGTCCATGAAAAGCCTGCTTGCCGGTATCGCCGTGCTGTCCAGCCTGTCATTCGCTTGCCGGGCGCAAGAGGGCGATCCCGCGCCCCAGCTGAAATCGCAGGTGATTATCGAGCGGCCGATCCCCGAAAGTCAACTGGCGCCCAAGACGATTCCCCGGCCTGAAACGGCAGAAGACGAGGCCATTCGCAAACAGGCGGATACCGCATTTTCCGCCCGCGCGGCCGATGTCGCCGATGATTGCGGTGCTACGTTCGGCGCGCGCATCGACTGGAGCAGCATCAGTCCACAGGAACTGCGTCTCGCCAACCCTGAAAACAATTGCGGCGCCGTTCTCGATGCCTTGGACCAGCTCTGCACCAGCAGCACCGGCCGCCAGCGCGTCGGCCCGGCTATTAAAGGCATAATCTGTACCGCAGGCCGCCGGCCTTCGATCGCGATGCATGCCGGAACGCTGGTTTATACGCTCGATTGGCAAAGCGCCGATCCTGCGGCATTCGCCTATGCCTGGCTGGCGGCGCATCTCTGAATTTCCAGCATCCGGCAAATCGCAACTGTCTAGGCTCAGGACCTATTAATTAGGATTTCCAAGGTTGGTGAGATATGATTCCAT
>CALMVH010000308.1 GCA_937873165.1 uncultured Rhodospirillales bacterium | reverse complement strand
CCCCCGCACCCGCGCCGTGCGAGCCTATCGAGGCGGCGACCCCCACGACAGAGGCGAGGATGGAAATGATCGTCGCGTTTTCCTCGCCCTCGCCGCGCCGGGCCAGGTGCCCGCCCGCGATGTGGCCGGTTTCGTGCGCCATGACGCCGATCAACTGCTGCGGCGTGTCCGTCATCAGGATCAGGCGCGTAAAGATGAACATGTTCATGCCGCCGGCGACGAAGGCGTTCACGTCGGGACTGTCGACCAGGATGATGCGCACATCCTCCGGCCTGAGACGCGCGGCAACAAAGATCGGTCGCACGAGGTAGTGCAGGGTCGATTCGATCTCAGCATCGCGGATGATGTTCAGTTGTCCCATCTGGGCATGGGCGGGCTGAGCCAGCAGCGCCAGCACCAAAGGCACACATACCAGGCGACGCAGCCGTTGTTTGATCATTATCCAGTTTAATAGTGCAGGGTAGAATCTGCCGTCCCGGTCCCTTATACATCTAGCATGATGAAATATCGCCATTCTAGAGCGTTGCCGATTTCGGTCATAGGCGGGAGCAAGCCGCTGCCAACCGCATTGGTCGCGCTGCTCGTGTCTCTGGCGCTGCCGGCCATGGCCGAGCCGGTGAGTACAGCACCCGCAAGCGCCACCCCGCCGACCGACATCGACTGGTATCTGGCGCATCCGGGGCCGCGCGACCGCGTGATTGCTACATGCGACGAAGATACCGAACGGCTGGCGAAAGATCCCGATTGCATCGACGCAAGGGAGGCCGAAGTCCGGGTTCCACCCACGGACTTTTTCGACGATATGGCCAACTTTTTTGGAAACCTGCTATGAGAGCGACCCTGCGACCGGTCTTATTCGCAACCCTGATTGCCAGCCCTGCGTTGGCCGGAACAGCGCACACCGTCGACTGGTACGTAGCGCATCCGCAGGAGCGCAAGGCGGAGGCCACGCGCTGCGACAACGATCCGGGTGATCTGCAGACCACGCCCGACTGCGTGAACGCAAAGGATGCCGGCCGCAAGGCACTGAAACTCGAAGCCAAGCAGAAACTGGATAATGCCGGCAATCGCCTCGACAACGCGTATCACGACCTGACAAAGTAGCCGCAACGAAAAAGGGGACCGGCTTTCGTCGGTCCCCTTTTTCTTACCTATATCCAAGCTTCAGTAAGCGCCTGTCCGCTTGAAGATAACCGGGAAGGTTTTCAGGATGATCGCGATGTCGTGCCACAGCGACCAGTTGCTGATGTAGCGGCTGTCCATCTTGACGCGCGTCTTGTACGAGACATCGTTGCGGCCGCTGACCTGCCACAGGCCGGTCAAGCCTGGACGAACCATGTAGTACAGGGCGATGTCGTTATCGTAGCGGGCGCATTCCTCGGTCACGATCGGGCGGGGACCGACCAGGCTCATGTCGCCGCGCAGCACGTTGAACAACTGCGGCAGTTCGTCAAGGCTGGTAGCCCTCAGGATCTTGCCGACTTTGGTCACGCGGGGATCGTTGCGCAGCTTCATCTCCTTCTGCCATTCCTCGCGGGCGACGGGGTTCGCCTCCAGATGCTGCTTCAGCACTTCGGCGCTGTTCGGCACCATCGAGCGAAACTTCAGGCACTTGAACTCGCGTCCTTGGTGACCGACCCGGCTGTGCCCGAAGAAGGCCTTTCCGCCGTCGCGCTTCACCATCAGCATCAGCACGGCAACCAGCGGGCTGAGGGCCAATAGGGCGCCGCCTGAGGCAACGATGTCGAAAGTGCGCTTGATCATGCGCGGCAGCAGCAGTTCCAGGCGGTTGGTGTTGTGCATCACGGTCACGCCGTGGGTAAAGAAGTAATGCGAGGACAGGGTGCTCATCGGCAGCGAGAACCAGGTCGGCACGATGGAATAGGGCACCCGCTCGTAAACGAGGTTCTGCAAGGCGGCATTATAGAATTCGACCTTGTAGTCCGGGATCGACAGCAGGATGTGCTGCGCGCCGGTCTGGCTCAACAGACGTCCCCAGGCGCCGGGCGTCGTCAGATCGTCGAGGACCGACGGCGATACGACGTCCAGGATCTGGTAGCCCATCTGTTGTTCGCTTTCGAACGCGCCAATGGCCGCTTCAGCACCCGCCCCCTCGCCGATCACCAGCGTGGGAATGGCCCACTGGCCAGTCTTCTCCAGTGAGCGGCGCACCAGGGTACGGCCCACGTACAGCATGATGGCAAAAGCCACCCAGCTGAACCCCAGCCACAGGCGCGAGTAATCCGTCTTTGCGGAAAACTGGACAAAGCCGCCAATTGCGATACCAACCAGAGCGACGCTGAGGATGTGCGAGTTGGCTTCCCAGAACGGCAGGCGATGCTTGTAATGTCCCTTGGTGTCGAGCCACAGCAAGGCCATCAGCCCGGTGCCAAGAAACGCGCCGAACGCTTCCAGCACGCCGGTCACAGAGACCAGATCGAGCGAAGAACCGACGATGTAGCGGTCAACAACTGCCGCGATCAGACCGCCGATGGCAAAGCTGAGCAACAACGACACCAGATCGGTCACGAAGAACAGATGCTCAACAGATCGGCGCTTCGGCGCCGCGCCCGGAGTGGTGAACGAGGCCGTGTCGTTGGCGGCTGCGAAATCGAGGACGCGCTCGGCTTCGAAGTGGTCGGTATCTGCCATCGTACGCCGTGCTGCCGCTGAATGCGCCATCTTGCTCTCCCTCTTATTTCGCGAGGCCAATATGCATAAAGAACTCTTAACACGCAAGGAATTTCTGCTAACTGTTCAGTAACCAAAAAGTATTATGGTTAAGATTGAGTTACCTTGCCGAAGTTTACAAACATCGACACTAAGGCTTGGTTCCGACGGCGAGTAATTTAGGCAGGATTGTGACGCTCATGATTATTCTTAAAGCATCATTTGCCTAAAAACTCGGCAAACTAAGCGCGTTAAGCTTAATGATTGTCTTAACCTTAACGCTCTGGCGTGAATGGGGGCGTGATGCCGCGAGCGTGATGCCGGTAGGGCAGCGGCGATGCGCGCATATCCGGTCAGCCCCGAGGACCTCCAGGCTGCAGACGTCGAGCATCGCTTTTACTTCCAGATACCGCCGCAAAAGGTATTATGTCGCGCCGCAGGACAGTATTTGTTCGTATCCTGCGTGAACAGACAACGCCGGATACAAACCTACTCTGGCGCGGAGCCAGTACCGGATTTCGGTTTGCTCCAGGGCAAATACGGCATGCGGTCTGGTGCTCTTGCCGAAGCAGCCGGTATTTCCGATTGGCGCGGCATAGCCCTTGGTGTTGCATGACCAAGCCTGGAATTATCTTGTACGGGCTGCGGCCGCCACCCATCGGCCAAAGTCCGCATCAGCATGAACGCACCGGCGGTGGCATAGCAGCCAACGGCGGCATAGGCGAAAACCTTATGCACGACCGGCGAGACGCCGTGTTCGCCCGAATACGAAAAGGAACTGTCCACGCTTTCGAAAAAAGCACCGGCAGGAACAATCCGCGATTCGATCATCTGGGTGAAGCGTATGAAGGGGCGTTTCAGCAACACATCGACTGCGGACCGTTCAACAGGCGGAGCATCAGAACCCGGCGGCCTCACGGCTGTCTCCGTCATCGTTCGGGCTCCACCCAAGCTGTACAGAAATAATTTGTCGTCAAGTCGGTCGAGCTCAAGGCGAACGTCCGCCGCAGAGGATCGTAGACCATGCCGGTCAGATCGCCGACGCCGAAGCCATTTCGAAACAGCAGGCGCGCGAGTTCCGAAGGCTTTATGAACTTGCGCCAGTCGTGCGTGCCGCGCGGCAGCCACCGCAGCACGTATTCCGCCGCGACGATCGCAGTAAGGTAGGACCGCGGGGTGCGGTTCAGGGTGGACATGACCAACAGGCCGCCGGGTTTCACCAGCCTGTGCAGGCTTGCGGCGAACGCGTCGGTATTTGCGACATGTTCTATGATTTCCAGCGCCAGCACGATATCGAACCGCTTACCCCCGTCGGCCAGATCCTCGCTGGTGAGCGCTTTGTAGTCGACGCCGAGGCGGCTTTGCGCGGCATGATCGATGGCGACGCTGATGGCTGTACCGTCCGCGTCGATGCCGGTCACCTCCGCCCCTAGCCGGGCCATGGGCTCGCACACCAGCCCGCCGCCGCATCCGACATCCAGCACCGACAGCCCGTCGAAGGGTCGCAGGCTTGTGGGATCGAGATGAAAGTGGCTGTCGGCGCGCTGACGAATATACCGCAGCCGTGTCGGGTTCAGTCGGTGCAGGGGCGCGAACGGTCCCGTTTCGTCCCACCAGCGGGCCGCGATGCGGGAGAACTTGTCGATCTCGGCGGCGTCGAGTGTTGCGGAGGCGGCGTTCATTCTCTATCCCATCCTGCATGGCTCTTATCGTGCAGAAATTCGGCGGCACATCCGTTGGGACAGTGGATCGCATCAAAGCTGCAGCCCTTAAGGTAAAGGCAGAGGTCGATGCAGGCAACCACGTTGCCGTGGTCGTGTCCGCGATGTCGGGCGTTACCAACCAGCTGGTTGAATACTGCCGCACCCTTGTTGCGCAATACGACGAGCGCGAATACGATGCGGTGATCGCCTCGGGCGAGCAGGTCACCAGCGGGCTGATGGCGCTTGCGCTTCAGACGCACGGGCTGAAATCCCGATCCTACCAGGGATGGCAGGTTCCGATCGAAACGGATGAAATCCATTCCAAGGCGCGCATCCGCCGGATCGCGGGCGACTCAATCAAGCCGCGTATCATGGCAGGCGAGATCCCGGTCGTCAGCGGCTTTCAGGGCATTTCATCCGAGGGCCGCATCACGACGCTGGGGCGCGGCGGCTCCGACACCTCGGCGGTGGCGCTGGCGGCAGCCCTGGGCGCGGACCGCTGCGATATCTATACCGATGTCGACGGCGTTTACACAACGGACCCACGCATCGTGGCCCGCGCGCGCAAAATCCCCCGCATAACCTACGAAGAAATGCTGGAGATGGCGTCGCAGGGGGCAAAGG
>CALMVH010000307.1 GCA_937873165.1 uncultured Rhodospirillales bacterium | reverse complement strand
ATATAGAACTCACCGACATAATCAAACCAATCAAGAATTCTACCGCGTCCGTAGCCATTATAAATGTAGGCTGAATACAATTGTAAGGCGTCAAAACGTTATTCAACATATTAGACGCACCAGGGCTTCCGTGAAGGAGAGCCGCCTCCTTCAGATCAATCATGCTTCTTCTCCTCGACCCTCCCGCCCATCTCGGCTTTCAGCCGTTCCAGGTCGGCATCGATGGCGGTGGTCTGGCGCAGTTCGCCCAGCTGCTTCTGGACCGATGTGCGGTTGTCCAGCGGGTCGGACAACACGCCGCTTGCCATCAGCCCTTCCATCGCGTCGGCCTTGTTGCGCATGGCTTCCACCTTGTCGCCCGCGCGCTTCATCGCGTCGCCAGTGCCCCCCAGCTTGTTGCCGATGCCAGTCAAGGATTCGGTGACCTTCACCTGCGCCTGCGCCGCGGCGTAGCTGCTTTTCATCACTTCCTTTTGAGTGCGGAACTGCTCTATCCGGGTTTCAAGCGTCTTCTCATAACTTATCAGCTTGTCGGATTGCTGCTTGATGACTTCGTAGGCGCCCTGTAGCGATTCGAGCTTTGTTAGGGCCGCCTGTTTTTCACCCAGTGCTGCCTTGGCGAGGTCTTCGCGGCCATTCTGCAACGCCATCCGCGCGTCGCTTTCCGCCTCGCCCGCCTGGTCCTGCGCGACCTCGATCTGCTTTTGCAGCGATCGCTGCTGCGTCACCACGTCGGCGAGGCTTCGCTTGGTGTCCTGCAGCCCCGTAAGCATTTTCTCGTACGACAGATCCAGAGTGTCGGACGGATTCTCCGCCCGGTTCAAAAGGCGGCTGTACTTGGCTTGCAGCAGTTCAAGGGTGCGCGAGATCAGGCCCATGGTTCTTGTTCTTGGTTTAAGAGTTGACCGACAGCACCAGCTGCGGATCGGGAATGATCGAGGCATCCTGCTCGGTCGTGATCGGCTTTACGGCCGTGCCGACGGCAAAGAATTCGATAATGTGCGGCTGCCACGCATGCGATCCCTCATGCAGGTCGACGCCGACCACGCCCTCCGCGCCCGCTTGCAGGGCTTCGTGCTGCATGCGCTCCATCGCGATCTCGCGCGCGTCGTACAGGGCCTGGCTGAAATTGGTCAGCTCGACGTTGCGTCCGACATTGGCCATCGACTTCAGGGCGCCCTGCCGCGCGACATGATAGACGCAACTGCCCATGACCATTTCCAGCGGCCGGTAGCCCGCGTGCAGCAAGGTCCAGAAATCCTGCCCGGACAGGTCGGAGGTGAAGGGCTGGCCCTTTACGCCCTTGAAGCCCTGATGGCCGGTGGCGTGCACCACACCCGTGCCGATGGCGACAAATTCCAGCACGTGCGCGTTCCACTCCATGCGCTTGACCTCCAGCCGCACGCCGATCACGCCATCGGCGCCCATCGACTGCGCTTCCTCGCGCATGCGGCTCATCGCCAGTTCGCGGGCGCTGTACATCGCCTGGCTCAGCACCTCCATCTCGCGGCTTGAGTTCCACAAGGCATACTGGATGCCGACATGATAGATGCAGCTGCCGAGGCACAGCCCCACCGGCTCGAACCCCGCCTTGCGCACCAGCAGGAACTCGTTAACGGAGAAATCCGAGGTGAAGATGCCGCCGGGATGATTGGCGTTGCGCAGGCCCTTCAGCCGGTCGACGGCATGCTGGGGGATGGGGTTCGCGTTCATATCGCGCCTTCTTCGTTGTCGGTGGGGTAGATGTTGCGGGGCAAGGCCCCCAGCAGGTCGGCATTGTCGCGCATGTCCACGACCGTGCGGATATCGTGCGGCACGGGATGGCGGTCCTGCGTGTCGATGACGGTGCCCATTATGATGTAGCGAGCGAGGTAGGATGCCATATTCTGGTCCCCTTCGCGCTTCAGCATCTCGCCAAACTGGATATGGGCCAGTACCCCATTACCCTGCCTATGGCCGTCAATGCGCATGTCGCTCAACGCCTCGCGCCGAATGCCTTCCCAGAACTCGCCCAGCCTTGTTAGCGGCTGATTATCACCGCTCCAGCTACCCTCGACACTGTACCAATCGCCTTGCAGCCACTGATAGGCCGCTCCTATGGCAAGCCCGACCGGCACAATGCCGGCTTCCAGCAGCCGCGCGAACTCGATGGTCGAGACTGTGACAGCGATCGGGTTGGTGCTGGGCGGCAGCCCTTCAACTTTTACCGCAGTGCCGACCAGCGTGTAGTCCATGGTCGAGCCAACGCCGAGGTGGGCCGTGCGCATCTTGACGTCGACAATGGCATTCGCCTGGCAAAGCTCAGCTTCTTCGACCAGCCGCGCGGCAGCGGTGCGCCAGCCCTCGGCATGACCGCGCGTCCACGAGAATCCGTAGTGCAGCGCGCAGGTGCCGGTCACGGTGGCAACAGGCCGGATGCCGTGGCTGCGCATCACCAGAAGCTCGGCGGGCGTCATGGTCGCCATCCACGGCATCTTGCCCGACGCGGCCCCGCTCAACCGCTCGGCAACGAACCCGGGCAAGCGGTTCTGCGCCAGTGCCTGCTGCCACACCGCCTGCCGTTCCAGCGACCGCTGCCCGGCGGCTGGATCGGGTCTGGTGATGCCGAAGAAGCCCATCTACGTTCGCAATTCCAGGGTTGCAAAATTTACTGGACTAGCTTGTAGCATTGACCACCCGCGCTGCAAAGACGTGATGGTAGCGTGCGTTAAAAAGCGACGTTAATCATCTCAACGCGGTTTCCACCGGTTTCGATTGAAAAGGCATGCGGATTGCCACAATTCGACAGGTCGTCACTGTCGCGCAAATCGACGATGGGCATGATAGAATGGGGGGCGTCGATGCGTGCCTTCGTGTCGACCACAGTGCCTATCGCAATGGACCGGCCGAGATACCGCGTTCCTTCGGCAGCGGAATGAATTTTTTGAAGTTCGCTGAAATGCGTTGGAGCCAGCACGCCATTGCCATATTCGCGAGCGTGCTGGCGCAAATCGGACATGGATTGTGTGCGAACGTGCTGCAGGAAGTTACCAAGCAGGGAAAGATCGTAGTTTTTTAAACTAATCATTGTGTCATCTACTGGGGCCGCCGTATTCAGAGGACCAGCACGAAAGTTCGTAAGAAACTCGATATGAGCACCGACAACAATGTTGACCGGAACAATCCCAGCCTCCAGCAGGCGAGCGAACTCTATCGCTGAGACGGTCGTGACAACCGGGTGTCGGCTAGGCGGCAGACCTTCGATTTTTACTGCCGTACCTACAAGCGTGTAATCCGTGATCGAGCCAAGCCCTAAATTGGTCGTGCGCATCTTGACGTCGATCACGGCATTGGCGTTGCAAAGCGCCGCTTCTTCGACCAGCCGCGCGGCAGCGGTGCGCCAGCCCTCGGCATGACCGCGCGTCCACGAGAATCCGTAGTGCAGCGCGCAGGTGCCGGTCACGGTGGCAACAGGCCGGATGCCGTGGCTGCGCATCACCAGAAGCTCGGCGGGCGTCATGGTCGCCATCCACGGCATCGCACCGGATGCCGCGCCCTTCAGCCGGTCGGCCACGAACCCCGGCAGCCGGTTCTGCGCCAGCGCCTGTTCCCACATCGCCTGACGCTCAAGCGACCGCCGCCCGGCCTCAGGATCGCTCTTGCCTCTGCCGAAAAAGCCCATGTCAGCGTAACTCCAGGTCGCATTACGAGTTCCCCATAACATCTCTTGGCCCGGTATAAGCGACCTAGCGGCAGAAATTCTTGAATGCTGACCATTCATCGGCGTTCATGATTGGAACGGTGTTCTCGTTGGCGAAGCCCGACACCATCGCCAGCCGGTCGCGGTTGTCGGGGTGGTCCGACAGGAAGCCGGGGGTCTTGGTGTTGTCCTGCATGCGGCGCAAGAAATCGGCGAAACCCTGGTTGTCGATGTGGGCTGCCTGCAGCCGCCGCAACCCGCCTTCGTCGGCCTGCGACTCCTGCGCGCGCGTGAAGTTGAGGTTCAGGAAAAACCTGAGAAGGCCAAGGCTTCCCGCCTGTCCGGCAAATATCACTTCCATGCCGCCGATGGTCATCAGATGCACGGCGGCATTTTCGAGGATGTGCCGCCGTTTGACGTGCTCCATCTCGTGCGCGAGCACGCCCGCCACTTCGTCGGCGGATTGCGCCTGCCGCAGCAGGCCTTGATTGAGGAATATCCGCCCACCAAGCGTGGCGTAGGCATTCACAACCGGACTGTCGACGACCTGCACAGTGACCGAAATGCGGTGGTCGTCGGGCTCGACAGGGTACAGCCTCGCGACCAGCCGGTTCAGAAGGGCCGTATTTTCAGGGGTGGCCTTGCAGGCTTCCTCCGGGACAGGCAGCCTGTGTGCAAGTGACACTTCCCACCGCCACGGCACCATCCGCATCAACGGCGACACTCCCAACGCCAACCCGGCACCCAGGGCGACGATCGCCAGCAGCCAGGCAAGCCCCTTCAGCTTGGAGGCCGCATGGGACTCAACGAGCGTGGTGGGCAATGTGTCTAATCACCAGCGCCTTCAGCACGTAGAAAGCGAAGATCAGCAGCGTCACCAGAATGGTGAGCGGGCCCTTCTGCGTCCGCCTTGCCGACGTGGCGTTCGGCTGGCTTAGGCGGGTCTCGTTCCGAGCTTCGACAAATGTCTCGCGATCCTGGATCACCGCCTGCGGGATCAGGTCGGGCCTGACGGTCGAGACATTCGGAAACTTCTTCACGGCGGTGCCGATCACCATGAACTCGACCAATCCGCCGCCCAGGTCATAGATGCGCGTCTTTGCCCCCACCACCTCGTCAGCGCCCGCCTGTTCGGCGGCGATCTCGACCCGCTCCAGCGCCTTCTCGCGCGCTTCATACAGCAGTTCGGTCAGTGTCTGCACATTCCCGCCGAGCAGGCTTTTGGCGATGGAGGCAACACCGGAGGCCAGCCCCAGCGCGTAAACGGATACGCCCATGACCAGACTGATCGGCAGGTAACCTAAATTGACAACGTTCCACAATTCCTCGTTGGTAAGGTCCGAGGTTGCGGGGTCGTCCTGGTAGCCAGCCAGCGCGGGGTGGCTGGACGCGGTTCCCATCATCAGCATTTCCTGCGCGCCCAGCAACGGCATGATGGACGTCTCGATCCCGATCACCGCGTTGGCCTTGACCCGCCTGGCGTTCTCCTTGACGCGGCTGAGCGCCAGGTGCCGGGTTTGATCGAAGATCTTGGTGTACTGCGGCACCTCGCCGCGTTTCAGGCCCCGAAAGGCACCGCCGATGCTGCCGCCCACCCCGATCGAGTAGGCGACGTTGCCAAACACAAAGGTACGGGGCGTGAAGCCGGCATCCACTTGGCAGTACAATTCCTGTCCACTGGCTGATGTAGAGAATGACAAGGCTTCGCTTTCCTGGGCAGCCTGCCTGCGAACGGCGGAACCCAGCGCGATAAATTCCAGGTTGCTGCCATGGTTGACCAAGTCGAACGACACGCCGGCAAGGCCCGCCCCGCCGGATTGCTTCGCTTCTTCCAGCATGCGCATGTAGGCGTCCTTGCGCCCCTCGTAGACAAGCTTAGTGATTTCGGTCACCTCGCCGCCGGCAAGGTTCTACAGGCCGGCGCCGATGCCTTTGACGACGCCCAGCGAAATGACGTTGTTGCCGAGGCACAGCTGGCCCGGCGCATAGCCCAGCCGGTCGAGGCAGAATATCTCGTTGCCGGAGAACCCTGTGACTTTCCTGTGCTGACCCACCCTCATGCCATGCTCCCATTGATCGCTGAAATTATCCAAGGCGTCGCAAGGACCTGTTAACAGCCCCTCAAAAGCAAACTGCCTTGCGGTGCGCTAGTCCCTAGGACAGCAGGAAATCGTGCAGCAGGGCGTGGGGGTCGCCCCGGTGGGGGGGCAGGGGTGCGCTGTGGGCCTTCAGCGCCGCGAACCACGATCCCGCGTCCATGGTTTCAGATCGCAGGCGCACCCCACGGATCGATTGCTCGCGCATCGGCACCAGCCGGCTGTTCTTCAGCGTCAGCGTATAAAGATACGAGGCGGCTTCCACGGTGACCGCCTCGACCGTTTCCTTGCGCGACAACAGCCCCTTGTGGCGCACGACCGACACGTTGGCCGGAAACGCGCCGCTCATCCGCGCGGCAAAGGCTGCCATGAACGCATGCAGGTCGCCTTGCCCACGCCGAACAACGGCAGCGGAAAGGTCGAAGGGCGACGGCTTCGGGTTGCTGCCGTTCATGGATGAAGATGATCTTTTCCGAAGGATCGCCGTACCTGCTGGCGAACCTCCTCGCCCGTCTTGTAACGCTGCAAGGGCGACCGCGCGTCGTGGTATGCTGTTCCATTTGGATGCGGAGTGCCGGGGATCTCTCCGATAGCCGCTGCTGCATGGGTTTTAAAGTTGTTCCAGGTTACAAAACGCATCGTCATCGTTTCCTGCGATGGTGGGAGCGGTCCCTGGTCCCGCTTGACCAACCTCCATCTTCTGTAATTGTTCGCACTATCTGGAATGCCCTGTGTTTCGCAGCTTTGTTTAAACCGCTTGAAAGCCATAAACATTTCTTCGTCGGAAATTACACGATCCCTCATGTGCGCAGTGCGGCGCTGCAACGTGATGGAGGGACGAACGGGTTGTGGCTGTGCGGATGTAGTGTCGGCCTTCGTCATGAATCCTCCCGTAACGCTTTGCAGAGCCTGTGGAAACTTGTATATCCAGCCGATGATCCTATATCCCGCCATCGATATCAAGGACGGCGCATGCGTGCGCCTCCTGCGCGGCGACCTGAACGAGGTTACCGTCTACAACGCCGATCCGTCTGCCCAGGGCGCGTTGTTCGAAAGCCAGGGCTTTGAATGGCTCCACATCGTCGATCTGAACGGCGCGGTCGAGGGCCGCTCGATCAACGAAGACCCAGTTTCCCGCGTGCTGGAGCGCGTCAACATTCCGGTCCAGCTAGGCGGCGGCATCCGCAGCATAGCCGATATCGAACGGTGGCTGGACCGTGGCATTGCGCGGGTGGTGCTGGGAACGGTCGCGGTGCGTGATCCGGTGCTGGTCAAGGAAGCCTGCCTGTGCTTTCCGGGCAAGGTGGCGGTCAGCGTCGACAGCCGCGGCGGCTACGTGGCAGTCGAGGGATGGGTTGAAACGTCGACGGTGAAGGCGCTGGACCTTGCATTGCGGATGGAGGATGCGGGCGTGGACGCCATAGTGTTCACCGACATTAACCGCGACGGCGCTATGGGCGGGGTAAACCTGCAGGCGACGGTCGATCTGGCGTTCGCCCTCGAAACACCCGTCATCGCGTCCGGCGGCGTGTCGTCGTTGCGCGACCTGGAAGCCATCCGCGACCAGAAGGCCAGCGGCATCGCGGGCGTTATCTGCGGACGAGCCATCTACGACGGCCGGATCGACGCGCCCGCAGCCTTGGCTCTGTTCCACGAGGCCGCCGTTTGCTGAAGCCGCGCATCATCCCCTGCCTCGACGTGCACGAAGGGCGCGTGGTCAAGGGCGTCAACTTCGTCGACCTAATCGATGCAGGCGATCCTGTCGAGCAGGCAAGGGTTTACGACCGGGCTGGAGCGGACGAACTGTGCTTTCTCGACATCACGGCATCGTCCGACAACCGCGGCACCTTGCTGGACGTGGTACAGCGTACCGCCGAAAGCGTGTTCCTGCCTTTGACGGTCGGCGGCGGCGTACGGCAGGTGGAGGACATCCGCAAGCTGCTGCTGGCGGGCGCCGACAAGGTGTCGATCAACAGCGCGGCAATCTCGAACCCCCAGCTGATCGCCGACGCTGCCGAAAAGTTCGGCAGCCAGTGCGTGGTGGTCGCCATCGATTCCAAGCGGGAAGGCGAGGGATGGGGTGTCTTCACGCATGGCGGTCGCAGGGCGGCCGGTCTGGACGTGATCGCCCATGCCGGACACATGGCGGAACTGGGCGCGGGAGAAATCCTTCTGACATCCATGGACCGGGATGGCACGAAAAGCGGCTTCGACCTGGCGCTGACGCGCTCGGTAGCGGAAGCCGTCGAGATTCCGGTCATTGCCTCGGGCGGGGTCGGCACGCTTCAGCTCCTGGTGGAAGGCATACGCGACGCCCAGGCTTCCGCCGTCCTGGCAGCCTCCATCTTCCATTTTGGTACGTTCAGCATCGGCGAGGCAAAGTCCGCCCTGCACAGCGCGGGCATCGCGATGAGAGGGGCGGCGTGACTCGGGGCATCGACAAGCTGTGGGAAACAATCGAAACCCGCTCAGGCAGCGATCCCGAGACTTCCTACACCGCCATGCTGCTGTCGCGTGGACTGGGACGCATCGCGCAGAAAGTTGGTGAGGAAGCCGTGGAAACGGTTATCGAAGCGGCACGCGTGGAGGCCGGTGTTGCAGAGCGGAGCAACATCGCAGCGGAGTCGGCGGAGCTTCTAAATCACCTGCTAGTCTTGTGGAAAGCGGCTGGGCTGACGCCCGGCGACATAGACGCCGTGCTGGACGCGCGGGAAGCGCAAAGCGGGATCGAGGAGAAGAACAGCCGGGCGCGCGGCTAGCGTAATGTGTCCCGGATCATGTCGGATGTCGAGGCCGCGACATCGATTTCCTCCTCGCACGGATCGGGCAGCAGATCTTTCAACTGGTCGATCCAGAATACGAGCAGTTCCTGATCCATGGCGGGTGACTCCGAGTTTTCCCGTGTTCTGGTCATGATAATGGGGATCGGGCAATGAAGCGTGAAGGGGTATGGAAAATGATACGTAAATCGAAGGCGATGAAGACATCGGTTTTTGGCATAATCATGGTCTTGTGGCTAGCCCATCCCGTTGGTGCGGCGGGCAGGTCCTCGGCCGACAGTTCCAGCCTTGTTTTGCCATCGGCGCAGGAACTGATCACCATGTCGATCGACCAGCGGCTCGCCATGTTCGAGGCGATGCGGAACCTTCCGACAAACCAGCGGAATGCCAATTCAAAGGCACTGTACGCGGAGATCGATTCCTTGTCGCCCCAGGAGAAAACCGAAATGGAAAATCATTTCCGGGCCGAGTTCAACGCGATGACGCCCGCACGGCAAGATGAAGTGATGAAGAAGCTTCAGGCGCTGCGCCCGCAGTGACGTTTACGGATATTCCGCAGGGCGACCTGAAGGCGCGCCTGCCGGGAAAGCTGCGTGCGTTCCTCGAGCTTGCACGGCTGGACAGGCCGACAGGCACATGGCTGCTGCTGTTTCCCTGTTTCTGGAGTTTGGCGCTTTCGCAAAGCGCTTCACCCCGGCTGTACGCTCTGTTCGCGTTGGGTGCGGTGGTCATGCGCGGCGCGGGCTGCACCATCAACGACATCGTTGACCGGCGCCTAGATGCGGCGGTAGAGCGTACGCGCGGCAGGCCGTTGCCATCCAGACGCCTGTCACTGGCCGAGGCAGTCGGGTTCCTGGGCGTCCAACTTGCCCTCGGACTTGCCGTGCTGTGGCAATTCAACCGGTTGTCCCTCGAACTCGGCGCCGCATCCCTGGTGCTGGTCGCGGCCTATCCGTTCATGAAACGAATTACCTGGTGGCCGCAGGCATTTCTGGGTCTCACCTTCAATTGGGGCGCGTTGCTGGGATGGGCGGCGGCCACGGACACCGTCGCCGCGCCTGCGGTCATCCTGTACGCGGGTGGATTGGCCTGGACGCTGGGCTACGACACCATCTACGCGCATCAGGACAAGCGCGACGACGTTTCCGCCGGCATCAAGTCCACCGCGCGACGCTTCGGCCACGATCAGAAACGTCCCGTCTATGCCTTCTATCTTCTCGCCTGTCTGCTGATCGCCGTGGCGGGCGCTACCGCTGGGGCGGATTGGCGATTTCAGGCTGTTCTTGCGACTGTCGCCTTGTTCAGCCTCCTGATGGTTCGACGGTGGAGTCCTGACGTGCCATCCGACTGCCTGAAGCGTTTCAAAGCCAATGCCTGGATCGGGCTTGGCATCTTCGCCGCGATTGTCGCGGGCACCCATTGCACTTAAGAGTACCAGTCATGACCGACACGATCGATACCCTCCTGAACCTCATCCAGGCTGCGCGAAAAGCGGGCGCCGACGCCGCGGACGCGCTGATGGTTTCCTCCGCCAGCCTTTCGGTAGGGCGCAGGCTCGACAAACCGGAACGGCTCGAACGGTCTGAGTCGCTCAATTTCGGCCTGCGGGTGTTCGTGGGAAAGCGGCAGGCCGTCGTCTCGTCGACCGACATGCGGCCGGACACCCTCGCGGGACTGGTCGACCGCGCCGTGTCGATGGCGCGCATCGTGCCTGCCGACGAGTTCGCGGGGCTTGCCGACCCACGCCAGCTGACCGAGACTTTTCCCGAGCTCGATCTGTGCGATCAGGTCGAGGCGACCACGGGAGGCTTGATCGAGCGGGCGCGCGCAGTGGAAGCGGCCGCCCTAGCGGTTTCCGGCGTTACGAACTCGGAAGGGGCCGAAGCCACCTGGGGCCGGTCGGACGTGACGCTGGTGGCTTCCAATGGATTTGCCCAGCGGTACAGCCGCTCGCGGTTCAGCGCAGCGGCCAGCGTTGTTGCGGGATCGGGCGACGCCATGCAATCCGAAAGCGAGCATTCAAGCACCATCTACCAGAAGGATCTGTGGACAGCGGAACGGATCGGGCGTCAGGCCGGCGAAAAGGCCGTGGCGAAACTGAACCCGCGCAAGGTGGAAAGCGCAAGGGTGCCGGTGGTGTTCGATCCGGAGGTCGCCTCCGGCCTGCTGGGCAGCCTGGCCAGCGCCATCTCGGGTAATACCATTGCGCGCGGCACCAGCTTCCTGAAGGACAGCCTCGGCAAGCGGATATTCCCTGAGTCGGTCACTGTATGGGACGATCCATTCATCGAACGCGGCCTGCGATCCAAGCCCTTTGATGGCGAGGGCATCCAGCCGATACGCCGGCCGGTTATCCATGACGGGTACCTCACGACGTGGATCATGGACCTGCGCTCGTCGCGGCAACTGGGTTTGACCTCTACCGGGCATGCGGCACGCGGAACCGGTGGACCGCCGGCGCCCTCGCCATCGAACCTGTTCTTCGCGCCCGGCAGGATTTCACGCGACCAGTTGCTGCGCGACGTTGGCACGGGGTTCTACGTCACCGGCCTGATGGGGCAGGGCAACAGCGTCGTGACCGGCGATTTCAGCCAGGGCGCCACAGGCTTCTGGATCGAGAACGGCGTGCTATCCTATCCCGTATCGGAGGTCACCGTTGCCGGAAACCTGCGGCAGATGTTCCTGAACATGGTGCTGGCCGACGATCTGGACCACCGCTTCGGCATAGACGCCCCGACCGTCGCGATCGATGGCATGACGCTCGCCGGGCGTTGAGCTTGTTCGGCGGCTGCCGGTTCTATACTCTTTCCTGAATGGCAACGACCATCGCGATCCCGTCCTCCCAGCGTCCCCGGCACTTCCGCACCATCTGGATATCCGACGTGCATCTGGGAACGCGTGGTTGCCAGGCCCGGCTGCTGCTGGATTTCCTGAAGCATACAGAGTCCGATCACCTGTTCCTTGTCGGCGATATCGTCGTTGGCTGGCGTCTGGAACGGTCGTGGTACTGGCCTTCAACGCACAACGACGTGATCCAGGCCGTGCTGGCCAAGGCCCGCAACGGCACCCGCGTGACATATATCCCGGGCAATCACGATGAAAGCTTCCGCGCCCATGTCGGACGGCAGTTCGGCCAGATCGACATCGCCGAACGGTCAATCCACGAACTGGCGGACGGGCGCCGTTTCCTGATCCTGCATGGCGACGAGTTCGACCTTGTTACCAACTACGCCAAATGGCTGGCGATCGTGGGGGATTATGCCTACCGCGCGGCGATTACCGTCAATCTTTGGTTCAATTACGCGCGACGTCACCTGGGCTTCGGGTACTGGTCGCTGTCGGCCTTCCTGAAGCAGCGCGTCAAGAATGCCGTGGGCTTTATCGGCGATTTCGAGAAGACCGTGGCGGACGAGGCGCGCCGCCAGGGCGTGCAGGGCATCGTGTGCGGGCACATCCACCATCCCGAAATCCGTGACTTTGGTGGCATCACCTATTGCAACGATGGCGATTGGGTTGAAAGCTGCACGGCGCTGGTCGAGCATCAGGACGGGGCGCTGGAACTGCTGCGCTGGCCCGAAGCCCGGGCCGACAGCGCCTTGAAGGTTGCATAAGATGAGCCGCCTGCTGATCGTGAGCGATGCCTGGGAGCCGCAGGTCAACGGCGTGGTCCGCACCATCCGCGAAACAAAGCGTGTCCTGGAAAGGCAGGGCCATGAAGTGCGCGTGATCGGACCCCAGGAGTTCCGCACCGTTCCACTGCCCTCCTACGGTGAAATCAGGCTGGCGGTACGGCCCCGGCGACAGCTGGAGACGATAATCGAAGCGTTCCACCCTGATGCGATCCATATCGCCACCGAAGGTCCGCTGGGTCTGGCGGCGCGCCGTATCTGCAACCAGCAGGGCGAGCCGTTCACCACCGCCGTTCACACACGGTTTCCCGAGTACCTGCGCGATCGCCTGCCAGTGCCGACCGCTCTAAGCTACTCCTGGATGCGCCGCTTCCACAACGCAGCCGCCACAACGATGGTGGCGACGCCTTCGCTTGAAAGCGACCTCAACCGGCGGGGCTTTGCCCATTTGCGCCAATGGACCCGGGGCGTCGACATGGAGCTTTTCCAACGCCTCCCGGGCGGTTTCGAGGACCTGCTGCGGCCTGTCATGCTGTGCGTCGGGCGCGTAGCGACGGAAAAGAACCTTGAAGCCTTCCTGGACCTCGACCTTGCCGGTACAAAAGTTGTCGTCGGTGACGGTCCGCAGCGCAGACATCTTGAGCGCCGATACCAGAACGCGCTCTTTCCCGGACCCCAGACGGGCGGGGCGCTGGCCCAGTCCTATTCTGGCGCAGATGTGTTCGTGTTTCCATCGCGCAGCGATACCTTCGGCCTCGTGCTTGCCGAGTCGCTGGCATGCGGCACCCCCGTCGCCGCCTATCCCGTCGCGGGACCGAGGGACGTTCTGCAAGGACAATCCCCGAGAGAGCCTGTCGGCGTTCTCGATAACGATCTCGGCAAGGCAATCCGCCATGCGCTTGCCTTGCAGATACCGCCCGAACGTTGCCGAGCGTTTGTCGCGGCGCGATACACCTGGGACATCGCAACGGATCAGTTCTCGGCGATCGCATTCGGTCCCAGATCACCTCAAAGCGGTTCCGGGGTCTCGATTTGACGACCTACGCCGCCATGATGCAGCTTGCCGCTCCGATATTGCGGCGGCATTTGACGCGGCGCGCGGCGCGGGGCAAGGAATCGCCCGACCGGCTGAACGAACGGTACGGCATCGCTTCACAGGCCCGTCCGCGCGGGCGGGTAGTCTGGTTTCATGCCGCCAGCGTCGGCGAATCCGTGGCTTTGCTGTCCCTGATCAAGGGGGTGCTGTTCCGCTACGCCGGTGCGACCGCGCTGGTTACAACGGGTACGCTCAGCTCGGCCAAGGTTCTGGAAAGCCGTCTGCCCAAGGGCGCGATCCACCAGTTCATGCCGCTGGACCGGCCGGGCTGGATCGAACCCTTCCTCGACCACTGGAAACCCAACCTCGCAATCTGGACCGAGTCCGAGATCTGGCCCAATTTTCTGACCGCATTGAAATCGCGCCGGATCCCTGCCGCGATGGTCAACGGCCGCATGTCCACGCGTTCGGCAAAGCGGTGGCGGCTGCTGAAGCCTTTCGTTACGCGTCTGCTGTCGTCGTTTTCGGTACGGCTGGCTCAAAGCGAGGCGGATGCGGCGCGATTTTCTTCGTTCGGTCCGGCATTCACCTGCGTCGGCAATTTAAAACTGGCGGCCGAGCCGCTGCCGGTTGACGACTTGCTGGTCAACAGCTTGTGGAAAGCCATCGGCGGCCGGCCGTTCTGGGTTGCCGCCAGCACGCACCCGGGCGAAGAAACAATTGCCATGGCGGTGCATCGCGCGCTGGCGGAAACGCGGCCCAACCTGCTGACCATTATCGTGCCCCGTCATCCCGACCGGGGGGCGGAGATCACTCGGCTGGCCGAACAGGCGAGGCTGTGCGCCGACCTCCGTTCGCAAGGCGCGCTGCCGGACCCCCAAACCGAAATCTACATCGCCGATACCATGGGTGAGCTGGGCGTATTCTACGCGCTGACCCCTATCGCTTTTATCGGGGGATCGTTTTCGGTCGGCGTTCATAATCCCATCGAGGCGGTCCAGCAGCGCGCCGCGATCGTGTGCGGGCCGGATATCCGCAACAACGGCAACCTGGTGTCGGCGTTGGAACAGGCGCACGGGGCCGTGCGCGTGCCGGACGCGCGGGCTTTGGCCGAGACGATCGGCGCGTGGCTGGCTGAGCCCAACCGCGCCCGCACGGTCGCCCGCGCCGCCAGCGCCGTGCTTGAAGCCGATGCCAAGGTTGTAGGGCGAGTCATGACGGAACTGGACCCATTGTTCCAGGCGGCAGGCTTCAGCGTGGCCGGCAGGGGCTGATGCAGACCCCGGCCTTCTGGTCGAGCGACAACGCGGTATCGCGGGCTTTGTCACCCCTCGGCGTCTTGTATGGTGGCCTGGCCTGCCTGCGCCGCAACGCACAACCGTACCGCGCGCCTGTTCCGGTGCTGTGCATCGGCAACGTCACGGCAGGGGGCGCGGGCAAAACGCCCGTTGCGCTGGCGTTCGGCAAGCTGGCTCTGTCGCGTGGCTTCGCGGTCGCGTTCCTGTCGCGCGGGTACGGAGGAACCTTGAGCGGCCCCGTTAAGGTCGATCCGCAGGTCCATACCGCCGTCGAGGTCGGCGACGAACCGCTTCTGCTGGCGCAAGTCGCTCCGGCGTGGATCTCACGCGACCGCGTCAAAGGCGCGGCTGCCGCTGCTTCTGCCGGCGCTGAACTGATCATCATGGATGATGGATTGCAGAACCCGCACCTCATAAAGGATATGACGCTTCTGGTGGTCGACGCCGCTTTCGGCTTCGGCAACGGACGGCTGATTCCGGCGGGGCCCTTGCGCGAGCCGGTGGAACGGGCAGTCCGACGCAGCCGGGCCGCAATCTTAGTTGGGGACAGGGCTCTTGATCGGCCCGCGCTTACCCTATCAACGATCAAAGCGTCGCTGCGGCCAACGTCCCGCGACTTTGCAGGGCGAGAAGTGCTCGCCTTTGCCGGCATCGCAAGGCCGCAAAAGTTTCACACGACGCTTCAGGCGAATGGTGTCAAGATCGTAGACTGGCAACCCTTCGCCGATCATCACGTCTATGCGGCCGCCGAAATCGAGGATCTCGCCAAACGGGCCTCAGGTCTCGGCGCAAGTCTGGTGACCACGGAAAAAGACTACGTCAGGCTGCCTGTCCAACTGCGAAAAGGTATCGAAGTGTTTGCCGTCGACCTGGTGCCGAACGATCCACGGGAGTTCGACGCCCTGCTGGACGAGCTCATGAACAAGGCAGCGCGATGAAGCGGCTTCTGGAGGCGCTCCCGGTGTTTGCGGCGTATGGCTTGTTCCGCTGCCTGCCTGCCGGGGCAGCGTCATGGCTTGGCAGCTTGATCGGGCGCGGCCTGGGTCCGTTCACGAAAGGCCATCGCGTGGCCCGCGGCAATCTGGGCCGGGCCCTGCCCGATCTTACGGTGAGACAATACCGGACTATTCTTGCCGCGATGTGGGACAATCTGGGGCGAACGATGGCGGAATACGCGCATCTTGGCCATTTCGGTGGTCCGCCCCGGGTCGAGGTCATCGGGGCGGAGCATGTGCGTGCCGTCGCGGCCAGCGGCAAACCGGCTATCTTCTTCGCTGGGCATATCGCCAACTGGGAAGTGCCTGCCATGGCGGTGAAGGCAAACGGCATTGAATTGCCACTCGTCTACCGAGCGCCCAACAACCACCATGTGGACTGGTTGATCCGGCATGCGCGCCTGCCGGTCACCCGCACGCTGGTCCCAAAAGGCGGAGAAGGAGCCAAGGCCTTGATCGCCCTTATCAAGCGGGGACGGTCGCTCGGCATGCTGGTCGACCAGAAGATGAACGACGGGATTGCCGTGGACTTCTTCGGCCGCCCGGCGATGACCGCGCCCGCCATGGTCCGGCTGGCCGAACGCTACGGCCTGCCGCTGCATCCGGTGCAGGTGGAGCGGATCGGCGGCGCGCGGTTCCGGGTAACGGTTCACCCCCGCTTTGTTTTATCCTCGACGGGTGATAGGACTGCGGATACGCTTGCAGCCATGACTGGCATCAACGCCCTGCTCGAATCATGGATACGCATTCATCCCGGGCAGTGGCTGTGGGTTCATCGCCGCTGGCCGAACGAAACGGTGGCATTGTGAAAGCGTGGCTTGCTTTGTCGTTCTGTGCCGCGATCCTGGCGACGGGTTGCGCGTCGCTCAGCCCCAGCCAGCAGGTCGTTGTCGATAACCAGGCCGACCGCGAAGTATCGTGCAGCAATCCGGATGAATGCGCGGCGAAGTGGGCCCGCGCCATCGAATGGGTGCGCCTGAACTCGGACTTTCCCATCGAAACGCAGACCGGCACCCTGGTCGTCACGCGCCAGCCACCGGTCTACGATGCTCACCCCGGAATCAGTATCGCGCTCGAACCGCAGGGATACGGCTATACACGCATCGAGTTCGCCGCCGGATGCGGGTTGATCATGCCTGTCTGCAACCCACGTGTGTCCGAACTTCGCGCGCGGTTCGTAGCCTCCGTGATGGATGGCGTGGCGCAGTAATCTTTTGAACGGACTTTTCAGTGATTGATTTTCCTGGCGATCCTCTTCCCCCCGCAGCGCCGCTTGAAGACCGCAGCGGTGACAAACGCGGCCGCTTGAAGATATTCCTGGGCGCTGCCTCCGGCGTCGGCAAAACGCACGCGATGCTGGAAACCGCCATCGCGCGCAAGCTGGACGCCGTCGATGTCGTGGTGGGCTTCGTCGACTCCCACGGACGCAAGGAGATTGGAGAGCTGTTGCATGGGCTGGAGGCGCTGAAGCCGCTCGGCGTCTCCGACCTCGACATCGATGCGATCCTGAAACGCAGTCCCGCCTTGGTTCTGGCGGATGACTTGGCCCATCGCAACGCCGGCAAAAGCTGGCACGCCAGGCGCTACGAGGATATCGAGCACCTGCTGGAAGCAGGGATCGACGTCTACACGACCCTGAACATCCAGGAGATGGACAGCCTCAGCGATATCGTTTCGCAGATCGTGCGGATTACGGTGAACAATACCGTGCCGGACCAGGTCGTTCAGGCGGCCGACGAGGTGGAACTGGTTGATATCGCGCCGCCGGAACTGCAATTGCGCTTGAAGCAGGGAAAAGTGTTCCTGCAGCACGCGGAAGCCCGGGATGTGGAGCAATACTTTACGACGGGCAACCTGACGGCCCTGCGCGAGCTTGCGCTACGCTACATGGCCGAACGCGTGGACCAGCAGATGCTCAGCTACCGCCAGGCGCACGCGATCACCGGTGTTTGGCCTACGCGCGAACGCATCATCGTGTGCGTCGGGGATGCGCCGGTGGTCGGCCGCCTGATTCGCATGACAAAGCGCATCGCCGACCGCCGCAAGGTGCCCTGGATCGCGCTTTACGTCGAAACGCACCGGCACGCGAACTACAACGAAGAACAGCGCGGCCGGATCAACGAGGCGTTGCGGTTGGCGGAACAACTGGGGGCGGAACTGGTGACCGTCGCGGGCGAGGACCCCGCTACCGAGATCATGGCCTGTGCCAAGACCCGCAACGTAACTCAGATCATCGTCGGCAAGTCGGAGCGGCCGCGGTGGATGTCGATCATCAGCCCTTCGGTGGTCGACCGCCTGCTGCACTACGACAGCAACATCGACGTGCTGGTGGTCGGGCCCGACAACGCCCCGGTGCGCGAACCGGCCGACAAGCCGGTCGAACCCAGGATACCAACG
The DNA here is from genome assembly GCA_937873165.1 of uncultured Rhodospirillales bacterium. Lineage (GTDB taxonomy): Bacteria > Pseudomonadota > Alphaproteobacteria > CALMVH01 > CALMVH01 > CALMVH01. The sequence continues at coordinate 7,398 of CALMVH010000307.1, read as the reverse complement.
CCGTTCGGCTGGCTGAAGTATGTGAAAGCCCTGTATGCCGTGGCGTTGGCGTCGGTCATCAGCCTGCTGCTGTCGCTGCTGAACGCGCAGTATCACAATTATGCAGTGATCTACCTGACTGCGGTCATCCTGGTCGCGATCCGCCAGGGGCGTGGACCGGCGATCTTTGCCGCCGTGCTGACCGCGCCCGTGCTCCACTTCCTGTTCAGCGAAGACAAGTATTCGTTTCACAAGATCTACCGGATCGACCCCATTGCCCTTGTGGTGTTTTTCGGCGCGACCATCATCATCAGCAATCTGGCCCAGCGGGTCCGTGCGCAGATCGACGCGACCCGGCTTTCCGAGCGGCGCTCCAAGAACCTTTACGACTTCAACCGCAAGATCGCCTCCGCCGCCGGGTTGGACGACGTGCTGTGGGCCGTCGTGCATCACGTCGCCTCCACCATCGGCGGCAAGGCGATCGTCATGATGCCGAAGGAGCACAGGCTGGAGATTTCGGCAGCCTACCCGCCCGAGATGCACCTGGACGATATTTCCGACGCCGCCGCCGACTGGGCCTGGCGCCAGGGGAAAAGGGCGGGCGAGGGGTCGAACACCCTGCCGAATGCCGAATGGCTGTTCCTGCCGCTGAAGACCGCGCGGGGCGCGCTGGGGGTTCTCGGCGTGCGGATCGAAGGCCGCAAGCGGCTTCCGACATCGGACGAGGCGCGCCTGCTGGATACGCTGGCCGATCAGGCCGCTGTCGCCATCGAGCGCACCAATCTAGTGTCGGGGTTCGAGGAAACGCGCATCCTCATGGAAACCGAGAAACTGCGCGGGGCCTTGCTGTCCTCGCTCAGCCACGATCTGCGCACGCCGCTTGTGTCGATACTGGGGTCGGCTACTACCCTTATCGACCTCGACGAAAGCCTCGACAAGCCGGCCAAGCAGGACCTGCTGCAAACGATTCGCGAGGAAGCCGAGCGGTTGAACCGGTTCGTGCAGAACCTGCTGGACATGACCCGCCTGGGATCGGGCGCCCTGAAACCGCGGCAGGACTGGATCGAGATCGGCGATGTCGTCGGCGCGGCGTTGCGCAGGCTGACGCGGCAGATCGGAGACCGGCAGGTGGAAGTCACCATAGAGCCAGCGCTGCCGCTTCTGTTTATCGATTTCGTGCTGATCGAACAGGTTCTGGTCAATATCGTGGAGAACGCCTGCAAGTATTCGCCTTCGGGATCGAAGGTCACGATCTCGGCCCGGCGGGCGGATAACACGGTGGTGGTCCGCACATGCGATCAGGGCAAGGGCATTCCGTCCGGCGAGCGGGACAAGGTATTCGACATGTTCTATCGGGTCATGGCGACCGACACCCAGATCGCGGGCACGGGGCTGGGGCTGGCGATCTGCCGTGGCATCGTGGAATCGCACGGCGGTACCATCCGCGCCACGGATGCCGACGATGGCGGGGGTACCTGCATTTCGTTCACGCTGCCGCTGCGCGACGCGCCGGCGCTGGACGATGCGGACGGCATGCAGGCGCCCGTCAGCGAATGGGACAGCTGAGATGGCGGAACTTAATTCGAAGATCCTGATCGTTGACGACGAGCCGCAGATCAGGCGGTTTCTCCGTGCCGGTCTTTCGACGCAGGGCTACGACCTGATTGAAGCCGTCAACGGCGCGGAAGCCTTGGCGAAAACCGCGACCGATCATCCGGACCTTATGATCCTGGACCTGGGATTGCCCGATGGCGACGGCACCGATGTCATCCTGAAGATCCGCGAATGGACAAAGGTGCCGATTATCGTACTGTCGGTCCGCGCCTCGGAACAGGACAAGATCAAGGCACTCGACTCGGGTGCCGACGATTTCCTGACCAAGCCGTTCAGCGTTGGCGAGCTGTTGGCCCGCATTCGCACCGCGCTGCGCCATGTCGCGGCGCCCGAGCACGCCGAGCCCGAGTTCGTGCTGGACCGTTTGCGCGTCGATTTCATGAAGCGCCGCGTGACCCTGGATGGCGCCGAGGTACACCTGTCGCGCAAGGAATATGACATCCTGCGCGCCCTGATCGCGCATGCCGGCCGCGTGCTGACTCACCAGCAATTGCTCCGCGAGATCTGGGGAGCGCATTCGACCGACCAGACCCAATATCTGCGCGTCTACATAGGCCAGCTGCGCCACAAGCTGGAACGCGATCCCGCCCAGCCAGAGTTCCTGCTGACCGAACCCGGCGTGGGCTACCGGCTGAAGCTGCCTGGGGAGTAAGGCCGCTCATTCGTCTACGTCTGCTTGCGTATCATGTTGATCGGCTGGCGGTAACGTCTTGACCTTGGGAAATACGAACCGGGTATAAAGCCAGCCGAGGCCTAGCAGGCCTAGTCCCAGCGCCAGGAAACTGGCGACCCGCAACAGGCCTGTCAGCTCTCCTGCATCGTACAGGCAGGCCTTGGTGATCGTTACGATCATGACCGCCAGGGCCGCAAGCCGCATATCCCTCGACGCCTGGTACAATCCCCAGCCCAGCAGGGCAAATCCCGTAACCAGCCAGACGGCTGAATACGCGTAGATTTCACCATCCGACGTACTGCCGTTTCTCATCACGCTGCCGTGGAATGCCTGACGAAGCTCCATGGTGACCAGCGCGAACAGCAGAACAGGTTGCACCGCGGTCAAGGCACGGCCAAGGCTGTTGCCATAGGTGCGGGCAAAAGCTCCGACCCACAGGATCGGTAGCCCGAACGGTAACAACAGGCCATTGAACAAAGGCAAACCGCCCACTTCCTGGTAGGCCAGGAGAGGGTCGCGCCACAGCAGGTCAAACCATGCGATGCGAAATAATCCGATGCCGAACAGGATCGTACCACCTGTGCAGAAGACCAGACGGCGCGTGGATTTGCCTGCAAGGAAGCTGGCAAGACCAGCTCCCAGCATCAGGTTCGTCGTGACGCCTCGTTGCATAAGCTCGCCTCACCTGATGGTGGGGCAAACCAGGTTCGTTCCAGGTTGTAAACGGTCGATATAGCCAGGCACAGGAACAAACTCTCCAGAACCTTCACAAGCGTATCGTCTCGCTGGGGGCGCAAGGCTGTCGAGGTGATCAGCAGAGTTATGGCGGGGAGACCCAGGTACAGCGTAGGATCGACGGCGGTATAGGGTGCGTCCATGTCCGGGATGACCTCACCCACGAGGCTGCGCAAGGCCACCAGCGTTAGCTGCATGAATTGGTTCAGCAGGACTAACCCGAGCGCGGTCGTCAGAGCGACAGCCGCCCAGCGAAAGCCATCGGTGTCGGCAATTGGTTCAAGAACAGCGAAAACCAGGAGCTCGAGGGCGTAAGCCAACGGCAGCCAACTCGAGGGCAGGCAGATCGTCAGCCCCAGCGTCGCCATTACAACACTGGCGCCGCTGAACAACAGTCTTAGCCTTTGTTGGCCGGCTCGATCAGATGGAGCGACGGCGGCGAGATAACGCCCGCACAAGGCCAGCCCTGCTGCGATGGCAAGAGCACTTACGCCCGCCTGCCAGCTTACTCGCAGCGATCCGTAATCCAGCCGTCCGACAACGAAATAAACGCAGGGCGCAACGATGCTCAATGCAGCCCAAGCGAGGTCGCCGTGCAGGCGTCGCGTCAGGAGGGCTGCGGCAGCTGTAAAGCCGATGGCAAACAGCAGAATGGCGATATTTCGCAGGACGCTTGTATCGGCTCCTGCCAGAAGGGCAGCAGTCACCACCACCATGCCCCACATTGACTTCCGATACAAATCCGGTTTCCGCAGGGCAAGGGCGATCGCAGCGCCAGATAACAGGCTGTACAGCCCAAAATCGGCGGAGGCGAAGTGGCATCGAAGAACACTGACCGCCATGAGCATCAACGCGACCGTCAGCACGACACTGTTTTTCATACGTGCGCCATGCACGCTAACGACTGTTGTGAGCGGCACAACCATGAGGAAACCCTCTAGCCAGAAAGCCTCTGCGCTGTTGAAGAACGTTGTCAGCCACAACCCTGCCCAGGCGAATGCCAAGATAAAGGCAGCCAGGATCACGCGGGTCCAGTTCGCGCGCACGGCCACGATGTACAGTCCAGCAAACACCAGATACAAGTATGCGAACAGTAAAGGCGTGTTCGGATGTGCAGAATGGATCAGTATGGGAGCCATGAATCCGCCCACCATGCCCAGCACTGCAATGGGCGCGCCATACCGCAAGGATGTTAATATCGCTACGGCCGTAAGTCCGGCCATGGCTAGGAAGGCAGCAGATGCCGGGATCAGGTGGTAAAGCGAGCCTGCCGCTGTTAACGCTCCATAGAGGTCGGCGATGCCTGCGCCGTACAGTGCCTGTCCAATACGGTCCCGATCGCCCGAGCCGCGGCGGCGTACTGCGATGCCGCCGGCGAGCAGGCTTACTCCCAAGATGACCGACAGGATCACGCGGATCTCAGGTTTCAATAAGCCGCTTTTGATCGAGTAACGCACGAGAAACAACCCGGCCAAGGCAAGGGCAATTCCGCCGCCCCAAATCGCCAGGCTGCCGCCAAACAAACCTTCAATCGAGAGCGGAGTAGCGCCGGGACCGGACGAGCGCTCCATCACCACTGCGGTATTTTCCGACAAAGGCCCAATACTTTCAAGTGGATCTGGAGGAAGCTCCAACACATCCGGCATGAGTGTTTCACTTCCGAGGTTCTTGGAACCGCGCATTTGTTCCAACAAGTGTTCGAGCCGACGCAGACGGGCACGGTAGGACATTGCGATGATCAATGCTGTCGATGATAAAGCCAATGCTATAAAACCATGCATGATATGCCCTGAAAAGTTATTGACTGATAACATGTTCTAGGATGATGGGGTCTTCAAGAAGTTATAGATCGATAACTTATTTTTCCGCTATGACTCTCACGAGGCTCTTGATCCTCTTTCCAACAGGGCCTATAACGCATTCCTAGAATCATTCTAAAGTGCAGGACAATATGCTGACAGTTGGTGACAAATTTCCTCGTTTTTCGCTTCAGGCGACCGTTTCGACCGATATGGACAAGGCGTTCCAGACGGTTGACAACGACTCCTACAAGGGCAAGTGGACGGTTGTATTCTTCTGGCCGAAGGATTTCACCTTCGTCTGCCCGACAGAGATCGCTGCCTTTGGCAAGCTGAATGGCGACTTCCAGGACCGCGACGCGCAGCTGCTGGGCGGCAGCACCGACAGCGAGTTCGTGCACCACGCCTGGCGCACGCATCATGAGGACCTGAAAACTCTGCCGTTCCCCATGCTGGCCGATATCAAGCGCGAACTGTCGGAAGCGCTTGGCATCCTCGACAAGAACGAAGGCGTGTGCCTGCGCGCCACCTTTGTGGTCGATCCCGAGGGTATTATCCGCTTTGCCTCGGTGAACGACCTGTCCGTTGGGCGCAACCCGCAGGAAGTGCTGCGAGTGCTGGACGCGCTTCAGACCGACGAGCTGTGCCCGTGCAACTGGAAGAAGGGCGAAGATACGCTGAAGGCCGCGTAACGCTTGGATCGATCGTCATTCCCGCACAAGGCGGGAATGAGTTTTCATGAAGGTACAGCTATGTCTCTCGACGTTCTTAAAGAACAGGTTCCGGATTATGCCCGGGATCTGAAGATCAATCTCAGCAACATTCCTGCGATATCCAGCCTCAGCGCGCAGCAATTGTGGGGCACCGTGCTGGCGTGTGGCCTTGCGACGGGTAACCCCACGGTGATCCGCGCCGCGTCCGATGCGGCGATGCAGCATCTGTCGATGGAGGCCGCGAATGCCGCAAAGGCCGCCAACGCCATCATGGGTATGAACAATATCTACTACCGGTTCACGCATCTGGTTGGCAACGAGCACTATGCCGCCATGCCGGCGCGCCTGCGCATGAACGTGATCGGCAACCCCGGTGTGGATAAGGTCGACTTCGAGCTCTGGTCGCTGGCCGTATCGGCGGTCGAAGGCTGCGGCCGTTGCATCGAGGCGCACGAGCAAACGCTGGTGCAGCATGGGATCGGGCGCGAAGCCATCCAGGATGCCGTTCGCATTGCGGCAATCCTGAAGGGCATCGCCGTCACCCTGGCCGCAGAGGCGGCTCTCGCCGGGAGTGACACGCTGCAGGCCAGCGCGGCTTAACTTAAAATAAACCCAGGCCTCCGGTATAAGGGATCACCTGAATCCCTATGCCGGAGTTGTGGCGATGCCGCGTTCGTTCCTGTCCTTGCTGATGTTCGGTGCGAGTTTCGGGCTGGCGGCGTGCGCTCAAGCCCCGGTCAGGGATCCCGCGTCGATTTCATACTCGCTGGAACAACAGCAAGGAAGCGCACCGGCCAACAGCTGGCAGGCCGTGGCGGCGGATACGTGGCGCGAGGTCAGCCAGCGCCTAGCCGCCGGCGGCTCCGCGCAAACCCAGATCTCGATCGAGCCGCCCTTGCAGCAGACGGCTTTTACGCAGGCGCTGGACAATTTCCTGTTCACCGAAGCGGTCGATCACGGCGTCGCGGTGGCGCAGAACTCGCCCTACACGCTGACCTACGATACGCAGATCGTCCGGCATAACCCCGACGACAATGCCGCCGCGCCCCTGCTGACCCCGGGCACGGTCGGGGCCTCCGCCAGCCGCAATGGCAACGAGGACAGCGCAACCCAGCTGGTGCTGAACGTATCGGTAACGGACGGCAGCACGGTTCGCATCCGGGAATCGCGGGTGTTCAATATCGCTGACGACGACGCCGGGCTGTACCAGGCGGGCCATGCGGACAAGAGCGTGGCGGAACTCAGCAATGAACCCCTGGTATCGTCCAACTGGTATTCGGACACGCCGCACGATGTTCTGCCGATCGCCATGCACGAGGACAACCAGTTTGCCGTCATGGTGGATCATGCGCACGGGCCGGTCAAATCGCTTGGCGAGTCGTCCAAAGTCGCGGCGCAGCATTGCGCGACGCTCGGCATGAACCAGGCAAAGTTCATCAGCCAGGGCTTCCCGACAAACGATCGCGGAGAAATTCGCGTTACCTACGAATGCATGTAACGGTACCTGCGGCCAGCTCGCACACCGCCTGATAATCAGGTCCAGGGTTGTGTAGGCTGGCGGCTGGCGGCCGGTCGATCAGTGCCTAGTACAGCAAACGTGCAGCCGCTGTACTTCTTTACAATCGTTCGATGCCCGTGTCTGCTGAACGTCCTGCTCAAATTCCTTTCATCCAGACTGCGAGCGGCAGCGTTCCAAACAAGGTAGCCGCGCGCAGCTTGCCGCCCTGTACCGTGCCGCCGTTCAGGGCGTCGCGCCAGTCGCCGCCGGGAACCGGAAGCGTCGTGTCCTTCCAGTCCCACGCGTACCGATCCGCTGACGTACCGGCCGCCTCGATCCTCGCCATCAGCCTGCCGCAGGCAACGAACAGCTGTTGATCGCCGATCT
>CALMVH010000306.1:4102-4433 GCA_937873165.1 uncultured Rhodospirillales bacterium | reverse complement strand
GCTTCCTGCAAGGCGCGGTGCGCGAGGTGCGCGAGGAAACCGGCCTGATCGTGTCAACGCCGACAGCGCTGGTGCACACATGCGAATACAGCCACGAAGCCGACATGACCACCTGCCTGGTCGCGATGTACGAGTTCGACGCCTTCCAGGGCATCGTGGAGCCGCAGGACCCCGACCACGACATACTGGAAGCCCGCTTCATGCCGTTGGCCGACGCCACGTCGCGCATCCGGGCGCTGACCTGGCGGCCGATCCGCGAGCCCAATCTGATCTACCTGACCGCCCGCGCCGAAGACCGCATCCTTCATTGGAAGTACGCGGCGCGTTCCGG
>CALMVH010000306.1:0-4092 GCA_937873165.1 uncultured Rhodospirillales bacterium | reverse complement strand
GTTCCTGGCGTGAACCTCGACATGTCCGCGTGGCTGGCGGACCCGGACCTGTTGCGCTTGTTCGACACGCTGCACGCGATCAGCGAGGTGCGGTTCATCGGCGGGGCGGTGCGCGACGCTTTGCTGGGATGGCCGCATCACGACCTCGACCTTGCCACCACCGCAAAGCCCCAGGCGGTGCTGGCGGCGGGGCAGGCGGCAGGCTTCCGCATGGTCGAGACCGGCATGGCGCATGGCACGGTCTCCGCCATCCTGCCGCGCGGCGCGGTGGAGATCACCACCCTGCGCCGCGACGTATCCACCGACGGACGCCATGCGGAGGTCGCCTTTACCGACAACTGGCAGCAGGATGCCGCCCGCCGCGACTTCACGATCAACGCCCTGTCGTGCGGGCGCGACGGCACGGTTAATGACTATTTCGACGGTCTTCAGGATCTGACAGCCCGCCGCGTCCGCTTCATCGGCGAGCCGACAGCCCGCATCCGCGAGGATTACCTGCGTATCCTCCGCTTTTTCCGCTTCAGTGCGCGCTACGCCGACACGCCGGATGCCGCGGCGCTGAAGGCAGTGCGCGACCAGCGCCAGGGCATGGGCCAGCTGTCGGGCGAGCGTATCCTGGCCGAAACCCTGAAACTGCTGGAGTCGCCTCGTGCCGCCGAGCTATGGGTTGCGATGGCGCAGGCCGGCATTGCCGAGGCGATCGTCGGTACCCCGCACGGTGCGGAGCGGCTGCAAAGCCTGATCGCGCTCGAGTCCACATCCGACGCGTTCCGCCACCTGATGGCCCTGATGCCGCCGGACGGAACCGACAAACTGGCGAAGCGGCTGAAGTTCAGCGGCGCGCAGAAGAAGCGCGCGAAAGCCGTGCCGCTCGATTCCCCGCGCCGCGACGCCCTGCACGCCGGGCGCTGGGCACATGCGCTCTACGGCAGCGATGCGCAGACCATCCTCGACCAATCGTACCTTGACGCCGCCGACGGGCTGATCCCGCCCGAGGCGCTGCACGCCTGCGAAGCCTTCACCGCCGCCTGGATCCCGCCGGTCTACCCGCTGGGCGGCGACAACCTAATAGAGCTGGGCCTGAAACCCGGCCCTATCTTCGGCGCCCTGCTGAAGCAAGTCGAGGCGTGGTGGATCGACCAGGACTTCCACCCCACACGCCAGCAATGCTTCCGCGAACTGAAACGGATCTGGGCCGAGCGAAAACCCGCTTAATTGACTAAGCTGAAGCGCCTATGGCTGCACTTATAAGTTGATTGCACTTTTCGGCTTACCTATCATGGCCTGAATGGCTAATTCCAGTCCGAACCGCACCGATATCGCCTCTGCCGATCACAAGGTCGAAGCGTTTATTGACCATTGGCAGGGGCGGGACGGAGGGCAGGAGCGAGCCAATTATGTGCTGTTCCTGATCGGCCTGTGCGATTTTCTGGAGGTCGCGCATCCCGATCCGGCTGGTTCCGACCATGAAACCAACGACTATGTTTTCGAGCGTGCCGTAAGGGAAACAAGCCGGGAAGGCACGACGACCTCCAAGCGTATCGATTTGTACAAGCGCAACTGCTTTATCCTCGAAGCCAAACAGTCGCGCCGAAAGGGTGGGGAAAACAAAATTCCCGGCCTGCTGGCCGCTAGCGGTACTCAGACCCGTGGCCGTCGTACCGCGGATCGCGCGTGGGACGTTCTGATGATGAATGCCCGCACCCAGGCCGAGAACTACGTGCGTCTGCTGCCGCAAGGCCATGAACCGCCGCCGTTCGTCATTGTCTGCGATGTCGGCCATTCCTTCGAAATCTATTCCAATTTCCGCCGCGACGGAAAAGCCTACGATCAGTTTCCCGACCGCCAATCCTTCCGTGTTTTCCTGGAAGATCTGCGAAACCCCGAAATCCGCAAGCGGCTGCGGACAATCTGGACCGATCCGCAATCCCTCGATCCGGCCCGGCAGGCGGCGCGGGTTACGCGCGAGATTGCCGAACGGCTGGCAGCCGTATCGAAGTCGCTGGAGAAGACGAAGCACGCGCCGGAGGAAGTCGCGGCCTTCCTGTCGCGTTGCCTGTTCACCATGTTCGCCGAGGATGTGGGGCTGTTGCCCGAGCATTCTTTCCGGCAGGTCCTGGAACGCTGCGAAGCCGAGCCGGCAACCTTCGCGCACGATGTCGGCCAGCTTTGGGAAGTCATGGACACGGGCGGATATGCCCACGCTATCCGCAAGACCGTTCCGCGTTTTAACGGTGAATTTTTCAAGAAACGTACCGTCTTGCCCCTGGGCAAGGAGGAAATCGGTGAACTGAAACAGGCGGCTTCATTCAAATGGGCTGATGTCGATCCCTCGATCTTCGGTACGTTGCTGGAACAGGCTCTCGACCCCCGGGAACGCCGCAGGCTGGGGGCGCATTACACGCCTCGTGCCTATGTAGAGCGGCTGGTCATCGCAACGGTCATCGATTCCTTGCGCGATGATTGGGCGCAGGTGCTTTCCACCGTCGAGCGTCAGAAGTCCGAGCATCGCGACGAGGCGGCAATCGCCACCGTGCGCAAGTTCCACAACGATTTGTGCGCGTTGCGCATCCTCGATCCGGCCTGCGGCACCGGCAACTTCCTCTACGTCGCCCTGGAATTGCTGAAGCGCCTCGAGGGCGAGGTGCTGGAAGTCCTCGTGGACCTTGGCGGGCAGGAGGCATTCGGCAGCCTCGATCGCCATACCGTCGATCCGCATCAATTCCTGGGCATGGAGCTGAACCCGCGCGCCGCCGCCATCGCCGAACTGGTGCTATGGATCGGACACCTGCAATGGCACGCGCGTACAAAGGGCGGCATGCCGTCGGAACCGATCCTGCGCGCCTTCAAAAACATTCTCGTGCGCGACGCGGTTCTGCAAACCGATTCCGGGTTTACCAACCCACGCTGTCCCGAATGGCCGGCGGCGCAGTTCATTGTCGGTAATCCGCCCTTTATAGGCGGCAAGGATATTCGCGCCAACCTTGGCACTGCCTACACTGAAGCCTTGTGGAAGGCGCATCGGGACATGAACGACGGCGCTGATTTCGTGATGTACTGGTGGGATCGCGCCGCCGGGCTGCTGACCCGCAAGGGTACGGCCTTGCGCCGCTTCGGTTTCGTGACCACCAACTCCATCACTCAAGTCTTCCAGCGCCGGGTCGTCGAGCGGCACCTGAACGCGAAGAAGCCGGTCTCGCTGGTGCTGGCCATTCCGGACCATCCGTGGACGAAGGCAACCCAGGACGCCGCCGTGCGCATCGCCATGACGGTGGCCGAAGCTGGAAAGAAAGACGGTACGCTGCGCGAGGTCACGCATGAATCGGGACTGGACACCGACACGCCGCTGATCGAACTGGTCGAGCGGGCAGGGCGGATCAATTCGGATCTGACGGTGGGTGTCGATGTGACGAGCGCGAAGGCGCTTAAAGCGAACGGGGGCATCTGTTCGCCCGGCGTCAAGCTACACGGTGATGGTTTCATCGTCACGCCAGCACAGGCCATTTTTCTTGGCCTTGAGAAACGTCAAGGGTTGCAGCGTCACATTCGGCTATACCGTAATGGCCGCGACCTGACGGCTCGTCCACGCAATAAGATGGTCATCGACCTCTTCGGGTTGCGTGTTGAAGATGTTCGGGAACGCTTTCCGGAAGTTTACCAGCACGTCAAATTGCAGGTGAAGGAGAAGATAACGACCGACAAAAACGGCAAGGAAGAGAAAGTCGGTCGAGACTGGAACAACCGGAAAACCTACAAAGATAACTGGTGGATTTTCGGAGAACCCCGAAGCGAGTTACGTCCGGCACTGGACGGTCTTACGCGATACATCGCGACGGTCGAGACTGCGAAACATAGATTATTTCAGTTCCTTGATACTTCAATTCTGCCAGATAACATGTTGGTTGCTATAGCCTGCGATGATGGATTCCAATTAGGAGTATTATCTTCTCGCGGTCATGGTATTTGGGCTTTGCGTGCCGGTGGTTGGCTCGGCATGGGCAACGACCCACGTTACACGAAATCCCGCTGCTTTGACCCTTTCCCTTTTCCCGTAGCGACCGAGAAACAGACCTTACTTGTTCGTCGCCTAGC
>CALMVH010000305.1:972-2976 GCA_937873165.1 uncultured Rhodospirillales bacterium | reverse complement strand
CGGACCAGGAGACCTCCCAAACTCAAACGCCGCTGTTACTCGCCTCGCCTTGGGTCGGAGGCCGTCGGTCAGGCGGCGGATAGAGTCAACAGACGGATCGACAGTGCGGGGCTAGTCCCACAGCTGACGTGCTAATTTGTGTTCGCGTGCCAGTCTAGGACTATTGGGTTTAGTGAAGACGTTTGCTGGATGGCCGCATGGAGTTCGGTTTAGCCACCTGCAGGAGGGAGTACGATGGACCTTCGCGCGCTGTTATGTTTCCGCACGGTTGCCGAGCTGGGCACGATCTCGAAAGCCTCGTCACACTTGCGCATTGCCCAGCCGGCGCTGACGCGCCAGTTGCAGAAGCTGGAACACAGCCTGGGTGTGGAGCTGCTGCACCGCACCCATAAAGGCGTTCGGCCCACGGCTGCCGGCCAGCTATTGCTGGATCGTACCTCCCACCTGGAAGCCGACCTTGCGGAGGTCAGGCGAGAGGTCACCAACCTGTCCCTCCAGGTCGCCGGCGCGCTGCATTTGGCCGTGCAGGCACCTTTGTCCACTCTGCTGATCCCGAACCTTGTCGCCAAGTTCATCAAGGAGCACCCTGGCGTGGCTCTCCACGTGGTGGACGGCTACAGCGCGGACGTCACCGACGGGCTGCTCGGCGAGAAGCTTGACGTGGCGATCGTGGATAGCCCGTCGCACGCCAACGGGCTGACGATCATGCTGCTCTGGGTGGAGACGCTGCAGCTCATCGGGCCGCCCGGCTCCGGTCCGGCTAGCGCCGCCTCCCGGAAGCCGATCGCCCTCGCCGAAGCCGGCCTGCTCCCGCTGGTGCTGCCCACCCAGCGCTTCACGTTGCGCAAGCTGATCGACGCCGCCTTCGGCCGCGCGCACCTGAAAGCGCGGCCCGTCATCGAGGCCGACGGTCCCGCCATGATCCTGGCCATGGTGAAGGCGGGGCTGGGCTATACGCTGATGCCGACCTGCGGCTGCCTGGCCGAAGTAAGGGCGGACAGGCTGCAGGTGCGGGAGACCTCGCCGGCCATAACCCGCCCGATCAGCATCGTTACCCGCTCTACGCTGATGGACGAGCTGAAGGTCGCCACACTCGTCAACCTGGCGCGGGCCGAAGCCTTGCGCCTGGCAGGGGGCGCCACCTTCGGCGCTGTGCAGCTCTGCCTTGAGCCGGCAAGCGGAAAGGCCCAGCTGCCGGCGCGGGCAGCCTTGCGGCTGGTTGGGCGCGAGTAATGCCGGCGGGCTTTTAGGTTGATTTTTGGGTAAGGAAGCAAGGCCTTCTTTTTGAAAAAAAGGACTGCTTGCTTTCTGTCGGTCATCTTCCGGGGCCACTGGTATAAGGCAGTGTCCTCCTAACAAAACCGGCATGGCCTCCATGCCGCATCGCTATTTCCAGCACCCCGATGAACTCCGGCAAGAATTGCCAGCCAACCGGACGAAGAGCCGGCGGCAACGGGGAACGCAATGGAAGAGATTACGGGCACGCGGCCAGCGCGACGGCGCATTCTGAGCCTGGGCGCCTCGATGACAGCGCTGCTGCTGCCGGCTTGCGCCGCGGCTTACGAGACGACGATCGACGGCTGGCAGGTCAGCATCGATACCACGTTGTCGTCCAGCGCCGCGGTGCGTACATCGCCGCAGTCGCCTGCCTTCATCGGCATCCCGAACGGCGGCAAGCTCGGCCTCGCCAACAACGATGATGGAGACCTGAACTTCAAGTCCGGCTCGTTCGTGGCCGCTCAGCAGCGCGTCACCTCCGAAGTGCAGATCAAGCGGGACGACTACGGGTTTTTCATCCGTGGCACCGCCTTTATCGACCCCGTGATCGAGAGCGAGGACGTCGCCTTCAAGAACCTGTCGAGTGCCGCGGAGCGCGATATCGGCGGCGACCTGCGCCTGCTCGACGCCTACGCCTTCGCCAGCCCAAAGCTGTTCGGCCATGACGTAGACTTGCGCGTCGGCAGCCAGGCGCTGAACTGGGGTGAGAGCACTTTCATTCCGTTC
>CALMVH010000305.1:0-962 GCA_937873165.1 uncultured Rhodospirillales bacterium | reverse complement strand
TCGTTGCGCACGCCCGGCTCGGAGCTGCGGCAAGCCTTGCTGCCGATACCGGCTGCCGATTTCAGGACCGAGCTCGCGGCCGGATACAGCCTGGAAGGCTTCTGGCAGTTCGCCTGGAAGCGCACGCGGCTGGAGCCGGATGGTTCGTTCTTCGGCACCAACGACGACGTGTTCGACGGTGGCTCCTACGCTTTCCAGGATAACCTGTTCCCGGACAACAAGCGCGCGATCACCGGTGTCGATGTGGCCGGCAATGACCTGTTTGGCGCCGCCATCCCGCGCAGCCTGGACCGTCACCCCACCACACTGGACGAGTTCGGATTCGCGTTGCGCAAGACGTTCGACGTCCTGGGCGGCACCGAGCTCGGCCTGTATTTCGAGAATTACCACAGCCGCACGCCGTTCGGCTCCTACCGGCCGGGCAACGGTGACGATGCCTTGCCCGTGCCGCTCAGCGTCGCGTTCGGCGGTGCCGCCTACGCCACCCGCACCTACAACACCACGGCATCGTATTTCGCGGACTACCCGAAGGACATCCACCTGGTCGGGTTGAGCTGGAACTTCCAGGGTCCGGCCGGCGTGGCCATCCAGGGGGAGCTGTCCAGCCGCACCAACCAGCCCATACAGCTGGCCTCCTCGGACCTGGCACTCGCGCTCGAGGTGCCCGCGATACGCGGTGCCATCAAGGCACTCGGCATCTTCGCACCGCAAGCCTTGCGCACGGACCTTGCCGAGGCCCTGGCCGATCCCACGATCGAGGCGCTCAACAATCCGCTCGCCTCGAACAGCATCATCGACGGCTGGAAGCGGTACCCGGTCATCCAGGCCCAGCAGACGGCCACGAAACTGTTCTCCTCCATACCCAGCCTCAGCATCAGCAGCGTGGCCTTGGTGGGCGAGATCGGGTTCGATTACGTGGCCGACTTCCCGCGCGACCGCGGCATCTTCGGCCAGGCCTACTC
>CALMVH010000304.1 GCA_937873165.1 uncultured Rhodospirillales bacterium | reverse complement strand
GAATGAGATGTTGGCCGACATGTAGACAAAGAACGTCCACAGCATGATGTAGCCTGTGAGCTCCAGCACGCCCTGCACGCCCCCGCCCACGATCTCGCCGGAATCCGCCGCCACGTTCAGCAGCGCCGTCCAGACTGTCCAGGTAGCCAGTCGGTAAAGCGCATCGAATACCATGATCGCCGCCATCATGCCGAAGACCATCAGCACCGGACGCAGCATCATCTGCAGGACCATGATGTACCCGTGCCGGCCATACGACAGAACACTGTCCTCGTCGCTGCGCATCGAACTCAGGATAACCAACGGAAAGGAAACCAGCGCTTCGAACACGGTCAGCAGCCACGTCGCCACGCCGATGAAGAAGCGGATCGCGGGCAACAGGGGCAAAACGAGGCTGAGGAGAAACGCCGGCACGGTCAGCAACGACGCAAAGATCGTCAGCAGCATGCCCTGCGACAGGCTGCCGGTGCCGTCCTGCCCGTTCTGGGCCGCCTGCGCAAACAGCCCGGAGGTCGACAGCAGCAGCATGTTGCCGAGATTGACGGCGTCGAACATGGCGCTGGGACGATCAGCATCGTGCCGCGGCCGCGCCATGTCCGCGAACTCGGCCACCACGCCGTCCAGGCCTGCGTTGGCGAACAGCCGGACCGATGCGGTATCTTCCTTGCGGCTGGCGGCGGGCGCACCGTCGATGGCGGGTACGACGTCGGTGCCGCGCTGGCTTTCCACCGCGTGGATTAGGTTATAGGCGACCTTGATCGAGAGCATGGTCTTCTTGCCCTCCTGCCGGCAATGGTAGTCGGGCAGGATGTATGTATCGAGGATCTGGGGGCATTGCGCCACCTGACCGTCGGCGCGCATCTCGGCGGGCAGAACCGAACTGTCCGGCAAGCTGGCGCCCATCGGCTGCATGCGCAGTTTCGCATTGTCGTGCGACAGCTTCGTCAGCTTGAAGAACAGGCTGCCGGCGGTCACCCAGTCATTGCCTTGCGACTGCATCTTGCTGTCGCCGGCTTCCGGGTCGATGTAGTCCTTGCCCGCCTGGTTTGCAGCCGCGCGCAGGTCATCCTCGACGCTGTGAACCATCTCGTCCCACGCCTGGGCGCTCATGCTTGCCTGGGGTAACTCTCGTGCCTTCGAAGCCAGCGGAGAGGATGGTGTCGTGTCCTGTGCGGGCATCAGCGCCCCCGGCTGCGACGCCAAAGCAGTCGCTGCCGAAGCATTGGCCGCCTGCCCCTTGGCGGCCGGAGGCGCCAGCATGGCTTCAACCGCCGCAGCCATCGATTGCCCGTATTTGCCGAGTTCGGGCCGCACCGTCAGATAGGGCATTACGTAGACGGCCTGCTCCGCCGGCATGACCGCGCTGCCGGTTGGCACCGACGGCACGGGAAAATCGATCGCGCCGCAAAAATCGTCATATCCCGACCGGTTGAAGTGCAGGCGCAGGCGGGAGATCGGCAGCGCCTGGATATCGGCTTCCGTTTGCAACGCCTCGCGCACGGCCATGGCGTCGCCGCCGCTGTCGGCAGCGCCCAATTTCAAGGGAAGTTCCTTGCCCTCGATCTCGCGCCCTCCGTTTTCGGGGCTGCGATAGAATGCTTCCAGGGTCACGCTGGGGTTGGCATTCTGGGACTTGTCGCCTGCCACAGCGGCGATGCAGGTCTCGTCGATCAGGGCTTTTTGCAACAGGTCGTTGACCGCATTGCCGTGCGAGAGCGGCAGGTCGAAATCGGTGGTCGCGGTGTAGGGCGTAAATTCCCGCCAGGCGGTGTTGGCCAGACCGGAACCCACATGCGCCAATTGCACGATGATGATCTGCGCCGCGTTGTAGCCGTGCGATACGGGTGTCAGCAGGGCTACGGCGATAAGAAGGCGGATCTGTCCATAGATCGAAGTGCGCCGCCTGCCCCCGATCTCGCCATGGTGGGCGCTTTCCACGATGAATGTAATCAGCGAGTAAAGCGCAACCATCGAGGCAAGTACCAGGATGCCGGTATTGTAGATGCCCAGCATCTTGCCCAGCACGGCATGCACATCGTCGGCATTCGGCATCTGATAGGGGAAAAAATCCCCCAGCCACTGCTTGCCGTAGCCCGCATCGTTGAAAATCGAGGTGCCTGTGCCGGAGTCGCCCGAGATCTTGTTCTCGGTCATGGTCTCGTGCCTGAATTGCGCCCACGCCGGACCGGCCGCGCATATCAAGGCAAGGATCGCGACCGCGCTTGTCGATTTACGCACTCAAAACCATCCCGCGCCGGGTAAACTGGCCACGGGGCGTATTAGGCTCCAGAACGACGCGCCGGGCAAGCCCGGCGTGCGGGTCACGGCTTGATCCACCAGCTATCCGGGAATCCTGTTCCGTAGCGCGGCGTCTTGGCCGGGTAGGCAAACCGGTTCCAGTAAGCCAGCCATGCCTGATCGTTATACCACTCGGGCACGCAATAGTACTGCCACAAAAGAACCCGGTCCATCACCCGGTTCGTCGCCTTCAGCGTGTCGAGGTCCTTGGCTGCGACGATCTGGCCGATCAGCTCGTCCACCACCGGATTCTTGATGCCGGCGAAGTTGGCCGTACCCCGGTCATCTGCCGTCGCCGATCCGTAATACGAGCGCAGTTCGGGGCCGGGAGGTGCAAAGAAGTTCGACTTCAGATCCACCGTGTCGAAGTCCAGGCTCTTGATGCGTTCCTCGTACTGGGCGGGGTCGATCAGCCGGATGGAGGCATCGATGCCCGCGCGCTTCAGATTGTCGACATAAGGCTGCAGCACTCGTACGAAAGGATTATTATCCAACAGTATTTCCATCCTGAACGTCTGCCCGTCCTTCTGCAACGCGCCATCCTTCAAGATCCAGCCTGCGTCCTTGAACAGGGCGAGGGCTGTGCGCAGGTTGTTCCGTATGTTGCCGGTGCCGTCGGTGACAGGCGGCTCGAAGGCCGTGGTCAGTACCTCGGGCGGAAGCTTGTCGGCAAAGGGCTTCAGGATCGCGGCCTCGGCGGGCGTCGGCGTACCCGACGCGCCGTAGTCGGAACCCGGAAAATAGCTTTTCTCGCGCTTGTACTCGCCATTCAGCAGGGTGCGCTGCGTTGTCTCGAAATCGAACAACTCAGTCAGCGCGTGTCGTACCCGTACATCCTGGAACTGCGGGCGGCGCAGGTTGAAGAATAGGCCTTGCACGCCCTGCGGAACCTCCTCGGGCACGGCGCGCTTGACGATGCTGCCATCGCGTACCTGCGGAATATCGTATTCGCGCACCCAGCGCGACGCCTTGTTCTCCACGCGAAAATCGATCTTGTGTGCCTTGAAGGCTTCAAAAAGTACCGTATCGTCCAGGTAATAGTCGTAGCGGATGGTATCGATGTTCTCCAACCCCCGCATGATCGGCAGGTCGGCCGCCCAGTAATCCTTCACACGTTCGTACGTCAGCGAACGTCCGGGATCGACGGCTGCCAGCTTGTAGGCACCACTGCCGACCGGCGCGTCCAATGTGGTCTTGGTAATGTCGTGCGAATGCCAGAAGCCCGGATGCAGGGGTGACAGGCCGGTTGCGAAGTTGACCAAAGGCTTCATCATGCCGTGCGTCTTGAACGTCACCTTTAAGGTGCGCGCATCGACTGCCTCGGCATGATCCACGTCGGCGAAGAAGGATTGCAGAAAAGGATTGCCCTCGGTCTGCCGGATGGCGGCGAATGCCGCGACGAAGTCGCCTGCAACGATGGGCGTGCCATCCTGGTAGCGCGCCCTAGGGTTAATCGCGAACGTCGCGAAGCTGACATCGGCAGGATACGACACGCTGCTGGCGATCAAGGCATACCCCACCGCCAGCTCGTCACTATCGCCGGTCATCAGCGTGTCGTTGATAAGCCCGACACTCTCGGCCAGATCGCCCCGCAGGGTGTAAGGGTTCAGGTTGTCGAAACCGCCATAAACCCCCAGCACGATGCTACCGCCCTTCACTGCAGCCGGATCGGCATAAGGCAAGTGATCGTGGAGATCCTTGTAAAGCGGCTGCCCGAACTCGGCGATCGCGGTAGTGGTAATGTTCGCTGAACTTGACGACCCTGCCTGCGCCTGCACCACGCTCCTACAC
>CALMVH010000303.1:5922-10161 GCA_937873165.1 uncultured Rhodospirillales bacterium | reverse complement strand
CGTCACGATCACCGATGCGCAGGGCAACACCATTGCCTGGGCGTCGGCCGGTAGCTCCGAGTTCAAGGGCTCGCGCAAGTCCACGCCATACGCCGCCCAGATTGCCGCTGAAAACGCGGGCCGCAAGGCGCAGGAACACGGCATGCAGACTCTGGATGTCGAGGTCACGGGTCCCGGATCGGGCCGTGAGTCGGCTTTGCGCGCGCTGCAATCGGTCGGGTTCAACATCACTGCGATCCGGGATATCACCCCGATCCCGCACAATGGCTGCCGCGCTCCCAAAAAGCGCCGCGTCTGAGACCCGCCTTAAAAAGCAACAGATACACGCGCCGGCCTTTCGCCGGCGCCTTTTCCTTGAGGACCCGATGCACAAAAATTGGCAGGAACTGATCAAGCCGGGCAAGCTGGACGTCAAGCAGGGTCACGACTCGCGGCGTTTCGGCAACATCGTCGCCGAGCCGCTGGAACGCGGCTACGGCGTGACGCTGGGCAACTGCCTGCGCCGCATCCTGATGTCGTCGCTGCAGGGCGCCGCCGTTGTATCGATCCAGATGGATGGCGTGCTGCACGAGTTCTCCTCGATCCCCGGCGTTCGCGAGGACGTGACGGATATCGTGCTGAACATCAAGTCCCTGGCGCTGCGCATGCATGCCGAAGGGCCGAAGCGCATGCACCTGAAGGCCGAAGGCCCGGGTGAGGTGACCGCCGCGCAGATCGTTACGGGCGCCGATATCGAGGTCATGAACCCCGACCTGGTGATCTGCACGCTGGATCGCGATGCGAAGCTGAACATGGAATTGGTTGTCCAGAACGGCAAGGGATACCGCTCCGCGGCCGCGAACCGTCCGGAAGATGCCCCGATCGGCCTGATCCCGATCGACAGCGTTTTCAGCCCCGTGCGCAAGGTGACCTACAAGGTCGAGAATACGCGCGTCGGCCAGGTGACCGACTATGACAAGCTGATCATGCAGATTGAGACAACCGGTGCCGTGACACCGGAAGATGCGGTAGCTTATGCCGCCCGCATCATGCAGGATCAGTTGTCCGTCTTCATCAACTTCCATGAACCCTCGGGCGGCGGCGCTGGTGATCGCGCCGAAGACCTGCCATTCAACCGCAACCTGCTGCGCAAGGTGGACGAGCTCGAACTGTCTGTCCGTTCGGCAAACTGCCTGAAGAACGACAACATCATTTATATCGGCGATCTGGTTCAAAAGACCGAAGGCGAAATGCTGCGGACGCCGAACTTCGGTCGCAAATCGTTGAACGAGATCAAGGAAGTCCTGTCCACCATGGGCCTGCACCTCGGCATGCAGGTTACCGGCTGGCCGCCGGAAAACATCGAGGACCTCGCCCGCAAGCTGGACGATCCGTACTGATCCGCCGCTGAGTCACAAGGGCCGAGCCGGCCCGCTCCGCCTCTACCAGTCACTGGGTTGGCGGTTTCTTGATCGGCTCCGGGCACCGGGGCCAAGCCACTAGGAAGGAACATCGTTATGCGTCACGGAATGCACGGCCGGAAACTCAATCGCACGGCCACCCATCGCAAGGCGATGTTCGCCAACATGGCTCACGCGCTGATCAAGCACGAGCAGATCAAGACTACCCTTCCGAAAGCCAAGGAACTGCGCCCCTACGTAGAGAAGCTGATCACGCTCGGCAAGAAAGGGGGCCTCGCCAATCGCCGGCAGGCCATGTCGGTTCTGCATGACGATGTAATCGTGACCAAGCTGTTCGACGTGATCGCCGAGCGCTACAAAACGCGGCAGGGTGGTTACGCCCGCGTGCTGAAGGCCGGCATCCGTTAGGGTATAGCCCGCGGACCCGGAATTCCAGGACCAGTTCTAGAGTCCCGCTTTCGCGGGAATGACTAGGGAGTTCGTAGCATGTTCCGAGTTTTGTGTGTCCTGTCAGTCTTGACGCTTTCGGTGCAGTCCACGCCCGCCTTCGCCCGTGACGTGACGGAAGGCGTCGATACCGAGCAAGGCACGTCTCCCCTGCCCGACGAGCACGAGAACTCCCCGCACGTGACCGGCAAGGGCGGCACGATCGGGGCCAACCCCCAGACCTGCACAGACAGCTGCAATCGCGCTTATGAGGGCTGCATGGATCAGCAATCGGCCGTTCCCGGGAACGGAGATACCTTGCGGTACTCGAACAACTACGCCGACAAGCTGATCGGCACCTCGTCCGACTGCTCGGACCATCTCCGGACGTGCCTCAACCAGTGCGGCGGTTGATTTCATCTTCCCACTCGGGCGGGTCCGTGTAGGCTTGCAAGCAGGATGGCATGATAAAAACATTCCCGCTTTTCGGTAGCTTGTTTTTATGCCTTTGCGCCTCTGCCCTGCCTGCGCATGCAGACATTCCGTTTTCCAAACCTGAAATCGACCTTTCCTTCGCGCCTCTGGTCAAGGCGGCTTCCCCCGCTGTCGTCAATATCTTCACCTCGCGCACGGTGAACCAGCAGGTAAACCCGATGTTCGACGATCCGTTCATCCGGCGTTTCTTCGGCGGCAACGTGCCGGGCGGGCAAATGCGGCAGCGGGTGGAAAGTTCGCTCGGGTCCGGCGTCGTGATCCGGGCCGATGGGCTGGTCGTGACCAACGCCCACGTTATCCGCGATGCCAGCGAAATCCGGGTAGTGCTGACCGACCGGCGTGAGTTTGCCGCCACGGTGGCCCTGCGCGACGATCATGCCGATCTGGCCGTGCTGCGCATCGACACAGCGGGCGACAAGCTGCCCTTCCTGGCGTTGGCCGACAGCGACAAGGCCGAAGTCGGAGATTTGGTTCTGGCAATCGGCAATCCCTTTGGCGTCGGCCAGACCGTGACCAGCGGCATCGTCTCCGCCATGGGCCGCAGCGCGCAGGGCATTTCGCAGTACAATGAATTCATCCAAACGGACGCTCCGATCAATCCGGGCAACTCGGGCGGCGCGCTGCTGGACATGCATGGCCACCTGCTGGCCATCAACTCCGCCATCTATTCCCGTGACGGCGGCTCGCTGGGCATCGGCTTTGCCATTCCATCCAACATCGTGCGCACCACCATCGAAGCCGCCGAAACGGGCCACAAACCTGTTCGCCCTTGGATCGGAGTGTCGGGCCAGCCGGTTACATCCGACATCGCCGCCAGCCTGGACCTGAAGCGGCCGGATGGGTTGCTAATCGACCATGTGGCCGCTGGTGGGCCGGCGGCACAAGCCGGCATGAAACAAGGCGATGTGATCATGACGCTGGGCGGCCGGGATATCTCGGACATGCCGTCCATGCGGGCGCGGTTGTATGCAACTCGGTTGAACACGGCGCTGGATGCCGTGATCTGGCGCGATGGCGCTAACACCACGACGAGCGTCACGCCCGTGGCGCCGCCCGAGACTCCCGCCCGCGACGAGACGAAGCTGAAAGGCCGCGAACCCTTTGCGGGCGCGACGGTCGAAAATATTTCTCCTGCGGTGATCGAGGACCTTGGTACCCTATCTTCTACCCAGGGTGTGGTGATCAGCGACATAGGCGACAACACGACCGCCGCGCAGTTGGGCTTCCAGGTCGGCGATGTCGTGCTGGCCGTCAACGATGCCAATATCGGATCGGTCAGGGTCCTGTCCGGTATTGCGGCGCATCAGGCCCCCCAATGGCGCATCACCATCAGGCGCGGCGATCAGGTTATCAACACAGTCCTGGGCGGCTGATCTGGCTAGCTTGTTCGAAAGCCAGGCGCCCCGGCCGCTGGCAGACCGGCTGCGCCCGCATACGCTGGCGGAAGTTGTCGGGCAGGACCACCTGCTATCGCCGGCCGGCCCGATCGGGCGCATGGTGGCCGACCAGCATCTAGCCTCGATGATCCTGTGGGGACCGCCCGGCTGCGGCAAAACAACAATCGCGCGGCTGCTGGCAGGCGCCACTGACCTTCATTTCGAGCCGCTGTCCGCCGTGTTCTCCGGTGTTGCCGACCTGCGCAAGGTGTTCGACTCCGCCCGCAGCCGCCGCGAGGCCGGACAAGGTACCCTGTTGTTCGTCGATGAAATCCACCGCTTCAATCGCGCGCAACAGGACGGATTCCTGCCGTATCTGGAAAACGGCACGGTGGTGCTGGTGGGGGCCACGACCGAAAATCCTTCCTTCGAACTGAATGGCGCCTTGCTGTCGCGGGCGCAGGTATTTGTCCTCAACCGGCTGGACACCGACGGGCTCGAAATCCTTCTGGCGCGAGCGGAACATCGGGAAGGCCGGCCCC
>CALMVH010000303.1:1419-5912 GCA_937873165.1 uncultured Rhodospirillales bacterium | reverse complement strand
CAGGTAAAGACGCTGGCCGATGGCGATGGACGATACGGTCTGAACCTGGCGGAAAACCTGTTCACCCTGCCGCCTGCACCGCTTCTGACGCGCGGGACTTTGGCAGACCTGATCCAACGCCGCGCGCCGCTTTACGACAAAAGCCAGGAAGGCCACTACAACCTGATCAGCGCCTTGCACAAATCGGTGAGGGGCTCGGATGTCGACGCGGCCCTGTACTGGTTCTGCCGCATGCTGGACGGCGGCGAGGATCCGCGCTACCTCGCGCGGCGCCTTACCCGCATGGCGGTCGAAGATATCGGCCTGGCCGATCCGCAAGCCCTGCCGCTTGCGACGGCGGCGTGGGAAACCTACGAGCGGCTGGGCTCTCCGGAAGGCGAACTGGCGCTGGCGGAAATGGTCATCTATCTCGCCAGCGCGCCGAAATCGAACGCCGCGTACACCGCCTACAAGGCTGCCAAGCGTGCCGCGAAGGACCACGGTTCGCTGATGCCGCCCAAGCATATTCTGAACGCGCCGACGAAGGTGATGCAGACCCTGGGATATGGCGAAGGCTACGCATATGACCACGACGCGCCCGAAGCATTCTCGGGCCAGACCTACTTTCCCGACGGAATGCCGCGCGAGCGGTACTACCAGCCGGTCGATCGCGGCTTCGAGCGCGAACTAGGCAAACGGCTGGATTACTGGGCAAAGCTGCGCGCCGAACGGCAGGCGGATCGGGCCCAATCCCCCCGGGAATGACGGCATGGATAGAATTTGCGTGGCTGAAACAACGCGCCGCGCTATCCTGCCCCCATGAAGCTTTATTACTGGCCGCGTACCCGCGCGTTCCGCGCGCTGTGGATGCTTGAGGAAACCGGCTGCGACTACGAACTGGTGCCCGTCGATATCCGGAACGGGGATCAGCGTACCCCCGCCTTCCGCCATATCAACCCATTGATGAAGATCCCCGCGATCGAAGATGGCCCGGTGACGATGGCCGAATCTGCGGCGATCCTGATGTACCTGGCCGACAAGCATCCCGAAGGCAAATTGGCTCCCGACAGCGCCGACCCCAAGCGCGGGCGCTTCCTGCAGTGGCTGTTCTTTGGCTCGGCCTGCCTGGAGCCCGCCATGGCCGAACGATTTGCGGGATCGAAGCCCAACACATTCAGCTTCGGCTGGGGCGACTTCACCCGGGTGACGCAGGCGTTGCAGGACGAGCTGGCGCGGGGCCCCTGGATCCTCGGCGATCAATTCACCGCGGCCGACATCATGCTAGGGGACGGAGCCCGGATCGCGGTCGAGGCAGGGTTGTGGGAGCGCCGCCCTCCGATCTCCGACTACCTGGATCGGATCGCGGCGCGCCCCGGATTTCAGCGGGCGCTGGCCGTGGATAATGCGCAAGCCGCGGCCCTGCTGTGAGCGGCGTGCAGTTACTTCCCGTCGGTGAGGACGACTCGGGCATGCGGCTTGACCGCTGGTTCCACCGCTTGTTTCCGCAGGTCACGCAAGGGCAGATTCAGAAGCTGGCGCGCACCGGCCAGATCCGCGTGGATGGCAAGCGGGTCGAAACCGGGTTGCGGTTGGAGCCGGGCCAGACCGTGCGGGTCCCGCCGTTGCCCGACGCGCCGCCGCCGGAAGCCAAGCCGAAGGTCAACGCGAAGGATGCGGAGGCGCTGCGCCGCCTGATCCTGTTCCAGGACGATTGGGTCATCGCGATCGACAAGCCGCACGGGCTGGCGGTACAGGGCGGCACCGGACTTGATCGGCATCTGGACGGCATGCTGGAGGCGCTGGCAAAAGATGGCGAAAAGCCGCGGCTGGTGCATCGCCTGGATCGTGACACTTCCGGGGTGCTGCTGTTGGCGCGTACGCGCGTCGCAGCCCAGCGCCTGACGCTTTCATTCCGCGAGCGCGAAACACGCAAGTATTATTGGGCACTCACCATCGGCGTGCCCAAGGCGCACGAGGGCAAGGTCGACGCGGCCTTGGCGAAACTGCCGGGGCGGCGGGGTGAACGCATGGAGCTGGACGAGGACGGCCAGTCGGCGGTCACCCTGTACAAGGTCGTGGATCATGCCGTGAAAGCCGCGTGGGTGGCGCTGTGGCCACTGACCGGCCGCACGCATCAGCTGCGCGCCCATATGGAAGCGCTGGGAACGCCAATCCTCGGCGATCACAAATACAATATACGCGCCAGCGAGATTTCGCTGGAGGACATGCCGGAGCGGCTGCACCTGCATGCCCGGCGGATGGTAATTCCACATCCCAGCGGCAAGGGGGTGATCGACGTAACGGCCCCCCTGCCCGACGACATGAAGAAGACCTGGAGGTATTTCGGCTTCGGCAACAGCGACGGAGATCCCTTCGCGAACATCACGCCCAAAAAGGGATGAAGCGGTTCTACAGGGATGTTGCGGTAGGTACCGACGCCGGGGACTTCACCATCCTGCTGGACGGCAATCCTATCCGCACGCCCAAGCGTACGGTTCTTACCGTGCGCCAGCGCCGTCTGGCGGAGGCAATCGCCTCGGAATGGGCCGCGCAAGCTACCGAAATCCGTCCCGCGTCCATGCCGCTGATGCAGTTGGCGACCACGGTAATGGACCGCGTGCGCGGCAGCCGGGACAAGGTCATCTCCGACACCGCGGCCTATGTCGCGAGCGACCTGCTGTGCTACCGGGCCGATGATCCCCCCGAGTTGGCGTCGCTGCAATCGCGCCGGTGGGACAGCGCCCTGGAGTGGTTTGAACAGCGCACCGGATTGTCGCTGGCCATGGCGCGCGGGATCGTACCCGTGACTCAACCAGCGGGGGCGATTGCAAAAGTCGCCTCCATCTTGAACGACAAGATTGATGACGATCTGATGGTCGCGTCATTATCGACGTCGCTCACGTCATCGTCTGTGCTGGGACTTGCCTTCATCGAAGACGTGCTGGATGCGGCGGAGCTGTTCGAGTCCGGTTTCGTTGACGAGCTGTACCAGCAGGAAAAATGGGGTCGCGACCAGGAAGCCGCCGCCCGGCTGGCGGCCATCCGGCAGGAACTGATCGTGCTGCAGACATACCGGACACTGACAAGCCAGTCCTGAGTCCGGCATCCCCGTCAGCCGGCCGTCCCGACCGCAGCCGCCACGCTGGTGAACCCCGCATCCCGCACGCACTCGTCCAGCTCCTTCGCCAGCCGTGCCGCGAAGCCTGCTCCGTCGAAGATCATGCCGGAGTAAGCTTGGACCAGGCTGGCACCCGCACGGATCTTGGCAAACGCATCCGCCCCGGTCGAGATGCCGCCAACCCCAACCAGCGGTATGCGTCCTCCGGCCACGCGATACGCACAGCGCAGCCGGTCGGTTGCGAGATCGAACAACGGACGGCCGCTCAACCCTCCCATCTCCCGCGACAGGCGATCGGGAACTCCGTCCGGCCGCGAAATCGTCGTGTTGCCCAAGATCAATCCGTCGGCATGTTGCGCGACGGCGATCTCCACCACCGCCCGCAGTGCCTTGTTGTCTAGGTCCGGGGCCAGCTTGACCAGCAACGGCTTGCCCGGCGCGTGCATGGTGCGGGCGGCAACGCAGGCCTTCAACAGCGACTCGAACGCGGCTGGCTCCTGCAAGCCTCGTAGGCCCGGCGTGTTGGGGGAGGAAATGTTGACCGTCAGGTAATCCGCACACGGTCCCAAGCGGCGGATGCCTGTCACGTAGTCGGCCTCCGCTTCGGCGGACAGCTTGTTGCGTCCGATGTTCACCCCGACAATCCCGGTCCTGGGGCGTTGGCGCAAGCGCGGTTCGACAGCGTCGATCCCCTGCCCGTTGAAACCCAGGCGGTTCACGATGGCTTTGGCGTGATCGTCACGAAACAAGCGCGGCTTGGGGTTACCCGCCTGCGGCAAGGGCGTAACGGTGCCGATCTCTACATACCCGAAGCCGAGGCGCAGCAACGGCGCGGTGACCTCGGCATTCTTGTCGAAGCCCGCGGCAAGCCCGATCGGATTGGGAAAACCGAGTCCGAACACGCTGGTGCGCAGGGATGGATAGCCGTCGGACGCGTGATGGCCAGCCAGACCCGTCTTCAACCCGGCGATGGCGAGGCGATGCGCCCGCTCGGGGTCGAATGTGCGCAAGGTTCTTGCAATAAGCGCAGGCATGTCGGGCATTTCGCAGAATGAAATCGTTAACCTCACTCTGCAACAGAACGGCGGCGGAAAGAACGGCAAAGTCCAGTATTTTCAACAAATCCCCAGTGGCACCGCTTTTGCACAATATCCTTCAGTGAAACCCAGCAGGAGAACCCTTATGACCCTTCATCTGACACGCGCCCTGGATATGGTGGAACTGTGCGGTAGCCTCGGCTTCAGCGTCGTACCCCGCTCGCCCAACGGCATCATGATCGATGCAGGCCGGACCAGCCTGAATGGCGATGCGACCCGTCTCGCTTCTGCCTACACCGCCATGATTGACGCCGGCGCGCTGGAATAGCCTGTCAGGGGCGCGGGAGGACGCAAAGCGA